>JAGVII010000759.1 GCA_020056155.1 Afipia sp. | reverse complement strand
GTTCCGATCAGAACGCCGGCGATGAATCCCCACGTCATGATGATGAAAATGATCGCGAGCAGCGACACGTATTCCAGAGTGGAAAGCCGGCGGCGCGATTCGACGATCCATCGATTGAGCTGATCCAGGCCCAGATAGATCAGCAGGCCGCCGAGGATGAACTTGGGCATGTAGCTCAGCAACGCGGGATCGGCCACCAGCATGACGACCGCGACGGCGGCGACAGCGAGTCCCGAGATGCGGCCCGTCGCGCCGCCGCTGGCATTGAGCAGCGACCGGCTGAGAGAGATGCATCCCGCATAGCCACCGAAAAGTCCGGACAGGATATTGGCTGTTCCAGCGACAGTCAGTTCGCGCTCGAGATTGGCTTCGCGGCCAGTCGCGACCTCGAGGCCCGTGGTGTTGAACAGCGTGCTGATCGCGGTGACGAAGATGACCGCGATGAGATTGCCGACCAGCCCGGGCAGCGCCTGCCAGGGAAAGTTCTGAATATCGCTCAGATGCCATGGCGTGGTCAGGCTGGCGCGCGGCGGCGACTGAAACGCCCAGCCGAGTGCCTGCGCCTGCTCCAGCGAAATACCAGCGACATGAAAGGCGATATGAGCCACCACGATGCCGCCGACCAGGATCGCGGGAAGCGCGAGCGGGTTACGCGAGCGATGCCACATCAGATAGATCATGAATGCCAGCGCAGCGCCTGCGAGCAGCTGATACATCGTCATGGGATCTGCGAGCGAGGCAAGTGTGTCGAACCGCAAAGGACGATCGGCAATGACCCGAATGCCTCCCAGCGCAATCAGAAGCGCGGTGGCGCCAAGAAACCCGCCGATCACGGGGTAGGGCACATACCGGATCGCGCGGCCGATCCGGGTGAGGCCCATGCTGCACAGCACGAGCCCGGTGATGATGGTCGCGGCGGACAGCGTCAACAGCACCGGGCCGAGAAGCTGCGCGGAAGGATCGGCCGCCGCGATGTGGTCGATCAGCGATGCCGTCAGAATACCTGTAACTGCCGCCGTTGAGGTTTCCGGCGCGCCGATAGCGAAGGGAAACGTGCTACCCAGCGCGATCACCATGGCGATGATCGCGGTCGCGGTGAACGTTGCTGCGATGCCGTAGGGCAGGTACGGAACAAGAGGACCGCTGAAGATCAGCACAGAATAGGACAGCCCGAAGGACACCGTCAGAACGGCAGGCGCCGCGCTGGCGAAGAGATCGTTCAGCCACCGGCGCAGCTTCACGTCGGGGCCGGGAACGGTATCGGCGGAGGGGAAAGCCAAGCAGGACACCATCGATGGAGGCCCGATTGTCCTAGACGACGGCAATGCAGACGTAAAAGAGATTTTTGTGACAGGCGCCCGGATGGAAGGTATCTGCGCGGAGTGAGAATCGCGCGCGGCTCGGGATGGCCGTTCGCTGCAAAATCATTAAAAAGCAAAAGCCGCGTCGTTTCCGGCGCGGCTTTCGTGTTGCGGACAGCGGATCTGCGAGGCTGTCAACGCCCCTTGAACTTGGCCGGACGCTTTTCAAGGAATGCGCCGACGCCTTCCTTGAAGTCTTCGCTGCGGCCGGCCACGCGCTGGAACTGCTGCTCCAGATCGAGCTGCTCCTCGAACGAGTTGTTTTCGCTCTCCCAGTACAGGCGGCGGATCAGTGACAGCGCCACTGTGGGGCCGTTGGCGAGATCATGCGCAAGCTTTTTGGTTTCCTCAGCCAGCGCCGCATCGTCCACCACGCGGTTGATCAGTCCCCATTCCAGCGCCTTCTCGGCGGGGAGCCGTTCGCCCATCAATGACAGTTCGACCGAGCGGGCCTTGCCGATCAGGCGCGGCAGAATCCAGGTCGATCCGCAGTCCGGCACCAGGCCGATGCGCCGGAAGGCCTGCAGAAAATACGACGACCGCGCGCACAGGATGATGTCGCCCATCAGGGCGAAGCTCATGCCGGCGCCTGCCGCAGGTCCGTTGACCGAGGTGACGATCGGGCAGTGCAAA
Source organism: Afipia sp. (assembly GCA_020056155.1). Lineage (GTDB taxonomy): Bacteria > Pseudomonadota > Alphaproteobacteria > Rhizobiales > Xanthobacteraceae > Afipia. The sequence goes on along the minus strand of JAGVII010000759.1, from coordinate 2,470 downwards.
TCGCGCAGGCGGCGCAGGAACGGATGAAATGCGGTTTCCAGAGTGGTGCCGGCGTTCGGGCGCTTGCCGCTCTGATTGTTGCGGCCCTGAAGATTGGCGCCGGTGCAAAAGGCTTTGCCCGCGCCGGTGATAACAAGGCAGCGAACCTCTGCGCGTTTTTCATCGAGCACATCCATCGCCTCGGACAGCCCGGCGAGCATGTCGACCGACACGGCGTTCATGACCTCCGGATGATCGAGCACAAGGGTGGCGACCGGTCCGTCGAATTCCAGCCGGCAATGATTGAACTGCATGCGTTCCTCGCTTGATGGGGTTGATTGATCGCCACGTCCGGCAGGTCCTGCCGCGTGCGTTTCGCTTCGACTATTCCGGAAACCGAATCGGCTGTAAACGCCGCGCGGTGGCGCGGTCTCGATTTCGGGGCTGCCATGCATTGCGAACATTTATTCCGCATGGCGAAAAGAGCTGCGTCAGCGGCGGCGGAACGTTTGATTTTGCGGGACCAATTGGCCAATGTCGCCGCCAAGCAAAATGCAACAGGAGATGAAACAGGCATGAGTATTTTCGATCTGAGTGGCCGCGTGGCGGTGGTGACCGGCGGCAATGGCGGCATTGGTCTTGGCATTGCGCAGGCGCTGGCGGAGGCGGGCTGCACGGTTTCGATCTGGGGGCGCAATGCCGACAAGAATGCGCAGGCCGTTGCCTCGATCACCGGCAAGGGCGGCAACGCCGAAGCGCGCGTCTGCGACGTCGCCGACGCGGCATCGGTGAAGGCTGCGATGAAAGCCACGCTCGATGCGTTCGGCCGCGTCGACGGCTGTTTCGCCAATGCGGGTATCGGCGGCGGCGGACGGCACGCCTTCATCGATCGCACGGAGGAGGACTGGCGCAAGATGTTCGCCACCAATCTCGATGGCGTGTTTCATGTCTTTCAGGCAGCCGCGCGGCACATGACCGAACGCGCTGCGGGCGGCGATGCATTCGGACGTCTGGTGGCGACATCGAGCCTTGCCTCGCTGTTCGGCACCGCGCGCAACGAGCACTACGCTGCGACGAAATCAGCCATCAACGCGCTGGTGCGGGCGCTCGCGGTCGAATTGGCGCGCCATGGCGTTACCGCGAATGCGATTCTGCCGGGCTGGATCAAGAGCGACATGACGTCGGGGATCATGGCCAACGAAAAGTTCGTCGCCAATGTGATGCCGCGCATTCCGGTGCGCCGTTTCGGGGAGCCGTCGGACTTTGGCGGCATCGCCGTCTACCTGATGAGCAAGGCGTCATCGTATCACACCGCCGACACCATTCTGATCGATGGCGGCTACACGGCGTTCTGACACTGCGTGATGCGCGGGCTTGACCCGCGCATCCGCATTCTACTCCGGCAGCGGAATGAACTCGTGTTCATCCGGCACATGGGCGAAGCGCCCGGCTTTCCAGTCCGCCTTGGCCTCCTCGATGCGCTCCTTGCTCGACGAGACGAAATTCCACCAGATGTGGCGCGGGCCTTCCAGCGCGGCTCCCCCTAAGAACATCATTCGCGCACGGCGCGTCGCCTTCACGGTGATGCGGTCGCCGGGGCGGAAGATCAGCAGGCGAGGCCCTTCGAATTTCTCGCCGGCGATTTCGATCTCGCCGTCGACGACATAGATTGCGCGCTCTTCGTGATCGGCATCGAGCGGAACGCGCATGCCCTCGTCCAGCGCCACTTCAGTGTAAAACCATTCCGAAACCATATCGACCGGCGATTTCACGCCGAACGATGACCCTGCGATGATGCGCGCCTTGAAGCCGGTGTCGTGGACTTCCGGCAGAGTGGCGGCGGCAAAATGCTGGAACGACGGCGCGATCTCTTCCTTGGCCGCAGGCAGCGCGATCCAGCTTTGCAGGCCGAGCATTTGCTGGCCGTTGGCGCGCTGCACGTCGGGCGTACGCTCTGAGTGCGCGATGCCGCGTCCGGCGGTCATCAGGTTCATGGCGCCGGGCTGGATTTCCTGAATATTGCCCTCGCTGTCGCGGTGCATGATGCTGCCATCGAACAGGTACGTGACGGTGGCGAGCCCGATATGCGGATGCGGCCGAACGTCCATGCCCTTGCCGGCAACGAATTGCACGGGGCCAAAGTGATCGAAGAAGATGAAGGGGCCGACCATCTGCCGCTTGCCGTGTGGCAGCGCACGGCGCACGGCAAAGCCGTCGCCAAGATCGCGGGTGCGCGGCACGATAATGAGATCGAGCGCATCGCAGGTTTGCGGATCGCCGAGGATCGGATCGTTCGAGGGCATCCAGCTCATGGCGCGTCTCCCCGCACTGATGGAAACATGTTACGCGCTCGCCGATGTCTCCGTGAGCGCACGGATGGGAAGTATCTTACGAACCGCGGACGATGATGCAACCTGGCCCTTTTCGGCATAGGCTTCATGGTTCGTCTCGATCTTGTCGAGCGCGTAGAGATGGTTGACCATCAGCCCGT
>JAGVII010000535.1 GCA_020056155.1 Afipia sp. | reverse complement strand
GCCGTACCCTTCTGAAAGTGCTTAGTTTATTGCGATGCATTGTTTGCACTGCCCACGACAACGTTCTCCGGTTCCTCTTTTCGCTAGGTAAGTGTAGTCCATGGCAAAATCCGACCAGCCAATCACGATCAAAAAATACGCCAATCGGCGCCTCTACAACACCGGCACCAGCACGTACGTGACACTCGAGGATCTCGCCGCCATGGTGAAGGAAGGCGAAGACTTCCTCGTTTATGACGCGAAGACCGGCGACGACATTACGCGCTCGGTCCTGGCCCAGATCATCTTCGAACAGGAGAACAAGGCCGGCCAGAACCTTCTGCCGACGACCTTCCTGCGCCAGCTGATCCGCTTTTACGGCGACAGCATGCAGATGGTGGTGCCGAAATATCTCGAGCAATCCATCGATACGCTGACGCGCGAACAGGAAAAGTTCCGCAAGCAGATGACGAACACGTTCAGCAACACGCCGTTCGCGCCGCTGGAAGAACATGTCCGCCGCAACATGGAAATGTTCGAACGGACGTTTGCGATGTTCAAGCCGTTCGGTGCGCCGCTGCGCAAGGACACGCCGTCCGCCGAATCGCCGCCGACAGCCAATGAACCGGCTGAGGCGGACATCGACGATCTCAAGCGTCAGATGAAAGAGATGCAGGATCGTCTCGAACGGATGTCGAAGGAATCGGAAAGCAAGGGCTGACCGATCCGGCCCTGCCGGCGCGATAAGCGGCGGCAGGTTCTGCCGCCACACTAACTTCAGTTAGCGACGTCAGTTTGCCGCTATCGCCGCCACCGGCTTTGCGCCCTGCGGTGCTTTCGCTGCCGCCATCCATGGCTTGGTCAGAGACGCCAGTCCCGTCAGCCGCCCCTGGATGTAATCGCAGCCCCAGCCCTGAAGCAGCGCGGCCGATTCCTCGTCCTGCACCCATTCGGCGACAGTCTTGATGCCGAGCCGGTGTGCAAGATCGATCAGCGTCTGCACGAACGCCCGATCGTCCGATGAGCGCGCGATGTTCTGCACGAACGCGCCGTCGATCTTCACGATGTCCACGCCGAGCTTCCGCAAATTGCTGAATGAGGTGTAGCCGGCGCCGAAATCGTCGATGGCGATGCGGCTGCCGAAATTCTTCAGCCGCGTGACGAAACCGCGAACGTCATCCAGATCCTGAATGGCGACGGTCTCGGTGATTTCAACGATCAATCGCTCGGCGACGCCGGGATAGGTCCGCATCAGCGATTCAATACTGGCCCACCAGTCGGGGTCCATCGTCGTGCCGGGCGAGATATTCAGGCTCAGCTGCGCCTGAGGCGCGTCCGCCAGTTCGGCGACAACGAGTTCGAGCACCCGGTGATCGACAAGCCGGATCAGGCCGAGCTTTTCGGCGACCGGAACGATGTCGGGCGACAGCGAATACGCACCATCCTCCTGGCGCATCCGCACCAGACATTCGTGGAATGCGGGCTGTCGCGAGATCGTCGCCACCACCGGCTCATAGGCCATCACGATGCGGCGCTCGTTCAATGCCGTGACAATTTCATCGGTGACGCGGATGTTAACGCGGCGTTGCGCATCGCGCTCGACATTCGGGCGCCAGACCATCAGCGAGCCGCGGCGCCGCGCCTTGGCAAGATCCAGCGCTTCCTGCGTCCGGCTCATCGCATCTTCGACCGTGCTGGCGTGGCGCAGCGCGTTGATTGCGCCGATCGATGCTGTCAATGCCACCGGGCCGGATCGCGTCGGCACGATGTCATCGCGGATTCCTGCAAGAAAACGCTCGGCGGCGACATGCATATCGTCAACCGAGCAATTCTTCAGGATCAGTCCGAACTTGTTGCCCGAGAACCGGCCGATCACATCCCCGCCGCGCAGCCTTGCGCGAATACGCCCTGCGACTTCGAGAATGACTTGATCCGCGACTTCATAACCGAAAGCGTCGTTGATCTGTGCGAGATGGTCGATCCCGACCAGCATGAAGGCAAACGACGAACGAAAGCGGCCTGCTTCTTCGATCGCCTCGGCCAGCGCCGCAACGAGGCGTGTACGATTGAGCGTGCCGGTGAGCGGATCGTCCTGCGACAGTTTCAGCAGTTGCTCATCGCGGGCATGACGTGCGTTGTTGATGCGAATGATGCCGCGAACCAGCGCCGGCTTGCCGTCCGCTCCGGCAAACCAGCGGCCGTACTCATCGATCCAGAGGACCGGCGCCGACGTGCTGGTACGCACCCCGTATTCGATCTGGTACGGCACACCGTCCCCGGTATCGCTCGCCGTCGCGTTCAGCACCGCATCGTTGCGGATGCTGCGCGAGGGTTCGATCAGCTTGGAGAATTCGCCCGCTTTCGTCAGCGCGGATTGCGGAATATCGCGAAGCACCGCCGAGACATTGTCGCTCCAGGACAACGTGTCGCTCGCGATGTCCCATGAAAAGCTCGCCTGCCCGAGAGCGGCGAGAAGATCAATTCCGGCAGCCGATCCGGCGCGGCGCATGAGCGAGGCGCCTCCGGGCGCAGCGGCAGACCGGGAAAGAAGTGAGGCTTCAACCGGTTTGCTTGTCAAAGATGCCTCGTTCCGGGACGGCTTGGTGATTCGACACCCAAGAGTAAATCGTCAGATGCCCGTCAGCCTAGGCCAATTTCCTGAACAATCCGCCAAACTGCTTTGTTTTCAATGTCCGAAAGACGGTAACACGTTGCCAACCACGTCCGGCACGATCCTTGCGATGTCACATGGAGAAGGCGCATGGCGTCCCAAAATGAGACAGGCTGCCGCGATGATCATTTCAGGCATCACATCCAAGACCGGACCCCGTCT
>JAGVII010000411.1 GCA_020056155.1 Afipia sp. | reverse complement strand
TGGCTTCGCGCCAATGGGTCTGCGGCATTGCCGCCAAGGGCATCGCCGTATGCTCCATTGGACGGATCAACCGCACGCGGCGTTCGACCTCGCCGTCGTCCAGCATGACGCTACGCGCGGGCACCTGCACCGCGGCCCGGCCCGACTGCGCGTTGACCAGCAGTAGCGCGCGCGGATCGGACAGTCGCTCCAGCGCCTCGTTAAGGGTGACCGGACGGTTGCGGTCGCGTTGGGTGATCGTGAGCAACCGCGTCTCCGCGGACGTGCCCGGATGGGTGTAGATCGTGTCGCGCGCGCAAACGGTGAAGCTCTCCGCCCGCAATGTCTCCAGGCCGACATCATAGGTGCCGGACGCGATGGCGCCTTCGATCCGCGCCGTCAGCAACTGCTCAAAGGCCATGAACAGAATGTTCTGCAAGTCGATGGTCAGCGCCAATAATCGATTGAGGAAGGTGGTGATCGGCGGCAGATCGTCCTTGATGCCGCTCGCGTCTGTCAGCTTCAATCCGGTGGCATCCTCAAACACCTGAAGCGAGCAGTCCGCGACCTTGCCGGTGACGAGCAACAGGTAGAGCTGGCGCAGGGCATCGCGCGCATAATGGCTTTCGAGATTGTCCTCGGGGCGGAACAGGCCCTGCCCGCCGGTCTGGCGCTGGCCCTTGGTGATGGCGCCCAGCGTGTCGAGACGCCGCGCGATGGTGGACAGAAAACGCTTCTCGGCTTTCACGTTGGTGGCGATCGGACGAAACAGCGGCGGCTGCGCCTGGTTGGTGCGGTTGGTGCGCCCGAGCCCCTGAATGGCGGCGTCGGCCTTCCATCCGGCTTCCAGTAAGTAATGTACCCGCAGCCGTCGATTCTTCGCCGACAGCTCTGCGTGGTAGCTTCTGCCGGTGCCGCCGGCATCCGAGAACACCAGGATGCGCTTGACGTCATCCATGAAGGCCTGGGTCTCGCCGAGATTGGCGGACCCGGCACGGCTCTCGACCACGAGACGATCGACGTGGTCCACCCCTCGCTTGCAGATGATGCGCCGCGAGCGGCCGGTGACTTCCGCCACCATGTCCGTACCGAAACGCTGCACGATCTGGTCGAGCGCGCCATGGACGGGTGATAGCGATGCCAGCTTCTCGATCAGCCGATCGCGCCGCGCGACGGCGTCCCGACATTGCACGGGCTGGCCGTCCCGGAACACCGGCCGCGACGACAGATCGCCCTCGCTGGTGGTGAACGGCTCATAGAGCTGCGTCGGAAATGAATGCGCGAGATAATCCAGCACGTATTCGCGCGGCGTGATGTCGACCTGAACGTCCCCCCATTCCTCGGTCGGAATGTCGGCCAAGCGCCGTTCCATCAACGCTTCCCCGGTCGAGACAATCTGGATTACAGCGGCATGCCCTGCCTTGAGGTCGCGCTCCACCGAGGCGATCAGCGATGGCGTCTTCATCGCGGTGATCAGATGATTGAAGAAGCGCTGCTTGGCGCTCTCGAACGCCGAACGCGCAGCAGATTTGGCCTGCGCGTTCAGGGTGCCGGTCGCGCCGGTGATGTTCGCTGCCTTCATCGCCGCGTCGAGATTGTTATGGATGATCGCGAAGGCGCCGGCATAGGCGTCGTAAATGCGGACCTGCTCGTCGGTGAGTTTATGTTCGACCAACTCGTATTCGACGCCATCATAGGACAGCGAACGCGCCGCATAGAGGCCGAGTGCCTTGAGGTCGCGCGCCAGCACTTCCATCGCCGCGACGCCGCCGGCTTCGATCGCCTCGACGAATTCAGCGCGTGTCGCGAACGGAAAGTCCTCGCCGCCCCACAGCCCGAGGCGCTGGGCATAGGCCAGATTGTGAACCGTGGTCGCACCGGTCGCCGAGACGTAGACGACGCGCGCATTCGGCAACGCATGTTGCAGGCGAAGCCCGGCCCGGCCCTGCTGCGAGGCGGCCACGTCGCCACGTTCACCTTTCCCGCCCGCGGCATTTTGCATCGCGTGAGACTCGTCGAAGATAATCACGCCGTCGAAATCGGCGCCCAACCATTCCACGATCTGCTTGACCCGCGATACCTTCTCGTCGCGTGCGTCGGACCGTAGCGTGGCATAGGTTGTAAAAAGGACGCCCTGCTCCAGCCGGATCGGCGTGCCCTGGCGAAAACGCGACAGCGGCGTGATCAACAATCGCTCCATGCCGAGCGCGGACCAGTCGCGTTGCGCATCCTCGATCAGCTTGTCGGATTTGGAGATCCAGACCGCTTTGGTGCGGCCCTTCAGCCAGTTATCGAGCAAGATGCCCGCGGCCTGCCGGCCCTTGCCGGCGCCGGTGCCGTCGCCGAGGAACCAGCCGCAGCGAAAGCGCACCGCGTGTTCGGCGTCATCCGATGCGGCAGAGACAATGTCCCAGGTCTCGTCGACCGTCCACGATC
>JAGVII010000061.1 GCA_020056155.1 Afipia sp. | reverse complement strand
CCGAAAGGACCGGGTCATCGCAGTTTCATCTTGATCGCAGTCCAGCACGGCGCCGGATTGACCGAAATCGGGCGGCATTATGATTTTGCCTGACGTCCACGTGATGCTCTGCGTGCCGCGTATTGGCGGCATAAGCACTTGAAATCCTGCTTGCAGGTGCCGCCGGACGGGGCGATCATGTCGGGCATGTGACAGGAGGCGCCGATGAATTCAATGTCGGGCGATATCGATCCAAGCGAGAGCCGGGGGCTGGAGCGCAGCACTTCGCCACTCCCGCCCCAAAGCGTTACGTTTAACCGCGTCGAACTCAATCGCATTCTCAATCTTTATGGGCGCATGGTCTCCGACGGCGAGTGGCGCGACTACGCCATCGACTTTCTGAAAGACCGCGCAGTTTTCTCGATTTTCCGCCGCGCCTCGGAAGTCCCGATCTACCGGATCGAGAAAGATCCGCGTCTCGCCCGCAAGCAGGGCGCCTACAGCGTGATCGCCGCCAGCGGACAGATCCTGCGCCGTGGCCACGATCTCGAGCGCGTGTTGCTGGTGATCGACCGGAAGCTGGCGCTGGTCTGAGCGCCGTGCGGGTCGCCGCCTGACTGACTAGCGCCCAGCCTGTTCAGCCCTGGGAAGCGTCGTGCCGCCCTCGCCGAGGGCGCGCTGCATCAGCACGGTGTCGAGCCAGCGTCCGAACTTGAACCCGACATTCTTGAGCGTGCCGGTCATCTCGAAACCTGCGCGGGTATGAACGCCCACCGAGGCGGCATTGGCGGAGTCGCCGATCACCGCGATCATCTGGCGATAGCCGCGCGCTTCGCACTGGGCGATCAATGCGTTCAGTAGCGAAAGCCCGATGCCGCGCCGGTGGCTGGCCGGAGCGAGGTACACGGAGTTTTCCACGGTGAAGCGGTAGGCCGGCCGCGCGCGATAGAGCCCCGCATAGGCGTAGCCGGCGATGCTGCCGTCAATCGTTGCCACGAGATAGGGAAAATCCCCGCGGGCCAGTTCGCCGAACCGGCGCAACATCTCGGCAATGTCCGGTGGCGTCAGTTCGAAGGTCGCAGTGCCGTGGTTGACCGCCTCGGCGTAGATATCGGTGATGGCGGGAATGTCCGCGGGGGTCGCGGAGCGGATCACGAGGTCTGGCATGAGGGCGCAGCTTAGTGGGCCGCCCGCAAAACAAAAGCCCCGGCTTTTGGCCGGGGCTTTCGAGAGTTCACCGATCAGCCACGATCAGTTCTAGTCGCGCTGTCCGAGCAGCTGCAGCAGCAGCGTGAACAGGTTGATGAAGTTCAGGTAGAGCGAGAGAGCCCCGGTGATGGCGGCTTTCTCTGCCACGTCTCCACCCTGAGCGGCGTAGCCGTAGATGTAGTCGTTCTTCAGGCGCTGGGTGTCCCAGGCGGTGAGGCCGGCGAACACGAGCACGCCGATCACCGAGACGACGAACTGCAGCATCGAGCTCGCGAGGAACAGGTTCACCACGCTCGCGAGGATGATGCCGAACAGGCCCATCATCAGGAACGACCCCATCCCGGTCAGGTCACGCTTGGTGGTGTAGCCGTAGAGGCTCAGCGCACCGAACGAAGCCGCCGTGATGAAGAACACCCGCACGATCGAGGTGTGGGTGTACACCAAGAAGATCGACGACAGCGAGATGCCCATCAGCGCCGCGAACACCCAGAACAGCATCTGGGCGGTCGCCGGCTTCAGGCGATTGATGCCGAACGAGATGGCGAACACCATCACCAGCGGCGCGAGGATGAAGACCCACTTCAGCGGGCTCACGAACATCGCGACGCCGAATGACGTCAGATACTGCTTGCCGATCCGGCCGGCTGCGGCGGAGGCATCAGGCGTTACGGCACCCATGTAGACGCCGAGCGCCGCCAGACCGGTGATGGCCAGGCCGATCGCCATGTAGTTGTAGACCTTGAGCATGTACGAGCGCAGACCGGCATCGACGGTCGCGGCGTCAACGCGCCCGGCGGCCCGGCCGAAAGGTGACGTATAGTTGCGGTCCAAGTCCGACATCGTCGAAACCCCGTGGTTGACTGGCGAAAGCGAAGGGTCTGCGCCGCCAGCTATAAGCTTTTCCCAGATCCGACTGTGGGCCATCCGCTGGATGGCAACAAGCCGGAATCTGAACCCGCTCGGTATGTGGGAAACTAACACACTCGACGCAAGCATGGACGCGCGGCTGTTTGTCGCAAAACCCGCTATCTGCTGCTACAAATTGTCATAAGTT
>JAGVII010000697.1 GCA_020056155.1 Afipia sp. | reverse complement strand
GCGCTAGTTCTTTAGCAGGACGCGCCCCAGCCCTTGGGGAACGGGATCATCGGCCAGGCGCCGGAATCGGAATCGGAACCAGACCCGGAACAGTCGGATGCCTTGTCGCCCGGCTCGAGCACGCCGCCGCAATACGGACAATTGTTGTCGTTTGCTGCGGGCGGTACGTCGCCGGATGCATCGATCACCTCATGGGCGAAAAAATTAACCACATGGAGGCGCGGGATCACTCGAAATGCAGGCATGCTCATTCCTCTTCATCAGAGGCAGCATCATGCCAGCGAGATCATGCCGGTCCGTTCAGGCGAACACTCAAATTTTAGCGGTCTGTCGTATTCGTTGCGGGGGCGGATGCCCCGCGAAAACGCTTATCGCGCGACGATCAGGCCGCGGCTGGTGACCACCACCCAACGTCCGTCCTGGCGGCGGATCGCATCGACCCGCCCGACGCCGGGCAGCGGATCGCCGGGAATGACATCGAAGATTCCCTGCCGCCCGATCACCGTCGCAATGCCGTCGGACACTTCGCGCAGCGTCCAGCCGGTGACGACGGGAAGCCGGTTCGGCTGCGTCGCGGGCTTCGGAGCAATCGAGCCGGTGGTTTCCGGCGCGGGCGCGCGCAGCTTTTCAACGGCATCGCTCAGCTTCGCGAGTTTCGCGGCGGGTTCGGCCTGCGCTTTCTCGACGCGGTCGATCCGCTCGACGATCTTCGCTGATTGCGCTGCGCTGCTGGTCTTGAGGGCCGCAATGTCGGCGTTGATCTTCCCGATCGCGGTCTCGATCGAACGCGCGCGCTCGGCCGCGGCGTCAACCGCAACGGTGGCGGTCTGATCGCTTTTCACATAGTGGCCAACACCCGCCGTCGCGAACGCGCCTCCAATGGCGCCGACAGCAGCAGCGATGGCGACGATGGCCGCTATCGAAAGGCGGCGGCCGGCGGCTTCCGGAGCGGGAGCGGCGTTGAACTGCTGCTCGCGCGCGGCGCTCTCGCTGGAGGCCATATCTTCCCAGGAACTGTGCGCCGTCAGCCGCTGCAGCGTGATTTCCTTCGACGGCTGCCTTGCGACATGCGTGGACCCGCTGTCCCTCGCCGCGCCCGCAGCCTTCGCTTCAGGCTGGACCACATCGCCGGTTGCCGGCACCAGCGATGCCTCGCCGTGATTGCCTGTATCCCTGATCTCGCCGTCGGCAGTATGGTCGGTCATGAGCGCAAACTCCGGAATGGTTTACCATTTGGTAACCACGAATTGGTTGAGAATTCGTTACCCGGGCGTGATCCCGAAAAGTGGAAACCGGTTTTCGGAACAGATCACGCCCAAAGATAAAACGAGACGGCGCTTCATTGCGGCAGCGAGATCGCATCGAAGAACTCACGGCGGCAACACGCGCCATCCGTGAGTTTTGTATCAATTACAAAATGAACCCAGTATTTATGAAGTTCGACTTGTGGTCGCGCACGATCTCGTCGAGCAATCTTTTTGAATCGCCGGTCTGCTTCGCCGCGACCATCGAGCGGATCGAGAACGAACGCAGCGCGTCGGTGACCGAGAGCGTGCCTTCCGCCGAATCCTTGCGGCCGGTGAACGGGAAAACATCGGGGCCGCGCTGGCACTGGCAATTGATGTTGACGCGGCAGACCTGATTGACCAATGGGTCGACCAGCCGCCCGATGGTGTCCGCATCCTCGCTGAAGATCGATACCTGCTGGCCGTGCTCGGAAGTGATGACGTAGTCGAGCGCGGTATCGATATCGTCGAACGCCATCACCGGAACGATCGGCCCGAACTGCTCTTCGCGATAGAGCAGCATTCCCTCTTTCACCGGATAGACCACGGCGGGATAGAACAGCGTGCCGCTGCTCGCGCCGCCGCCTTCATTGATGACCCTGGCGCCCTTCTCCGTGGCGTCGGCGACCAGCCGCGTCATGTGCTCGACCTTGCCGAACTCGGGCAGCGGCGTCAGCGTGACGCCCTTGTCCCACGGCATGCCGGTTTTCAGCCTGGCAAGCTCCTCGGTAAACCGCGCGAGAAATTTGTCGACGATGGAGCGATGTACAATCAGCATCTTCAGTGCCGTGCAGCGCTGGCCATTGAACGACAGCGAGCCGAGCAGGCACTCCTTGACCGCGAGTTCGACATTCGCATCCGGCAGCACGATGGCCGCGTTCTTGGCATCGAGGCCGAGAATGGCGCGCAGCCGGTTGACCTTCGGATGCATCTTCTTGAGATGATCGGCAACGCGGCTCGATCCGATCAGCGTCAGCACGTTGACCTGGCCGGACTCCAGCAGCATCGGGACGACCTCCGAGCCCTTGCCGTAGACCGTGTTGATGACGCCTTTCGGAAACGCGCTGCGGAACGCTTCGAGCAATGGCTGAAACAGCAGCACGCCGAACTTCGGCGGCTTGAACACCATGGTGTTGCCCATGATCAGCGCCGGGATCAGCGTCGCGAAGGTCTCGTTGAGCGGATAGTTGTATGGTCCCATGCAGAGCACGACGCCGAGCGGCGTGCGGCGGATCTGGCCGATGGTGCCTTCGACAATCGTGAATCGCGAATTGTCATTATCGAGATTTTTCAGCGCCTCGATGGTCGCCTTCATGTATTCGACGGTGCGGTCGAATTCCTTCTGTGAATCCGGCAGCGTCTTGCCGATCTCCCACATGATGAGATTTACGATCTGATCGCGGCGGGCCACCATCTGTTTGGTGAAATCCTGCATGCAGGCTATGCGCTGCGCCACCGTCATGGTCGGCCACTCGCCACGCCCGTTGTCGTAGGCTGCGACCGCCGCATCGAGCGCGACCTTTGCCTCCGCGATGCCGCCGATCGGATGACTGCCGAGTTCGACCTGCTCAAGCGAGCCGTCGGCCGTGCGCACGCAAATGGCGGAGCGCACCGTCTCCACAGGTCCGGTCCACGGCCTCAGTTCACCGTTCACCAGCGTCTCGCGCTGATGAATCGGCGGCGGAACATTGCAATCCTTCAGCTTGTTTTCCTCAGGGAACAATTCGTTCAACTGCTGCGATGTGAGCATCATGACCTCATCGATTTATGCGTTTCCGCAGGCGTCGCCCCGAACAACTGCGGGCGAAGCGATCGGCGGGGAGCCGATCCTCGGGATGGTCAGTCTAGTTTGCCTGAGGATTGAGTCGAAATGATTATGTGGCGATGTTTTTTTGACTGACTGCCAAGTGCTGCCGTCATTGCGAGCGAAGCGAAGCAATCCAGTTTGACCGGAAAGGCTGGATTGCTTCGTCGCTTACGCTCCTCGCAAGGACGCCCGTGGAAAATCATCCGCGCGGCAATTTGATCGCCGTGCGCAGGAACTGTTTGCTGCAACAGGCGAGATAGATCCGTTTGAACTGCCGCTCCGCCGATGCCGGCCGGGCATCGCGATACGGCGTGCAGTCGGATCGACGGTCCAGATCGGATTTCTTCGGAGTGGGCTGGCGCTCCCTAGGGGAATCGAACCCCTGTTTCAGCCTTGAGAGGGCCGCGTCCTAACCGCTAGACGAAGGGAGCAAGCGCG
>JAGVII010000490.1 GCA_020056155.1 Afipia sp. | reverse complement strand
CCTCGATCGCTCCTCGTCGAGTTCGCCCGTAATGGTCGCGCCTCGAATGATCTCTTGGGCTGGCGGCGACTTCGGAAGAGGTGGAACCCTTACCCGACGGCGAAGCAAATAATCCTCGATTCCACCGCCCGGCCCTGGACGTCGTCGATCCGCGCGTGCTTGAGCAACCGTACGGCGCGTCGCCTCGACCTGCTCGAGCCACCAGGTGATTTGCGCGGCGCGGTTCACGAAGCCGCCTCGTCGGTCAATTCGGGAGGCAAAATGAGCTTCGCCTCCCGCCGTAGCTTCGAGCCATAGGCGACCGTCATCTCGGTCAGTTCGTCATTGATGGAGGCGACGACCTCATGCAGCCCGCGCCACACCGGCTCGGTGTCCTCGATCCGCACGGCCTTGCCGCGATGGATGGCCTTTAGTACCTGCGCCAAATTGCGGCCGACCATACGCACCTGTTGTGCAAGCTCGATCACCACTTTCGTGTTTTCGGCCGACAAGGCCAGGCCGGCCTGAACCGACGCGCGAATTAGCCGACGAACCACTTCGGCTTTCGGCAATCCATAGAGCTCCACCGCACGTTTCAGGTGCGCCTCGTCGGCATCGGACAACTCGGTCCGAAGCCTCGGCTTGCGTCGCGGACCTCCTGCGGAACGGGCCATTGGCGCTCCCCTCCTTTCCCGTTCGCACGGCTCGCCGGTCGTCAGACCGGAGCCGAATACGCCGGGCGTCCCCCTCAGGACGTCGGCGTCGCGCGTTAGCGCCTCCGGCTGCGCCCAGCAGCCGTCCCCGGTTTGGCCCACAAACCGGTATCTTGTCAACCAATATCTAATACATTGAATGTTAGAACCTCAACACGTGAAGGGGGCTCGCGTCCGGAAGAGCTGTCCGCGCCCGACTCCCCAACCCTGCGAACTCGCAGGGCCTCCAGGCCTCCGCCAAATTGCGGCAATACGGCAATTCTATAATGCAGCATTTCGTCATGCCGCGATTGCCACACAAACGGAATGCCGCAAGGAGGCAAGCAGGTAACCCGCAACACCGCAAAATCATGATGCCGCAACCTCGCAACATCGCATTCCAACACCACGGCAATGCCATACACGCGCATTCGCGCATCTCCACAACAACGTACTGCGTCCAGAACGCAATCGCGGACTACCGGAATGGCACAATGCGGGATTGCCGTATGTTCATTATGTTGTATGTTGTCATTCCGTCCATGCGCGTTGGTATCGCCGAGGGAGGAACCAGTTGCCGAGCATCTTCGCCGTAGCGAACCCGAAAGGCGGAAGCGGCAAGACCACCGTCGCGATCATCCTTGCGGGCGAGTTCGCCAAACACGGTTACTCGGCCGCCATCGTGGATGCCGATCCGCAGGGGTCTTCCTACCAATGGCATGCGTCGTCGGTCTCGCGCGGCTTGAGCCCGCAGGGCGTGGACCTAGTGCGCGCGCCCGATGAGACTGCCCTCGCCCAGGCGATCGATCGGCTCGATGGCTACGACGTCGTCGTCATCGACACACCCGGCTACTATGGCGACGTCTTGATCCGGTCGGCACTCCGCGCCGACCTCGTCGTCCTGCCCTGCAAGGTGCACACCTTCGACGCTTCGCAGGTCGTGCGCACGATCCGCAATCTCGAACAGCATGCGGCCATTTCAAAGTTGCCGATGAGCCAGCATCGCGTTCTGTTCAACGAATATGACAGCCTCGACCGCAACACCCGGCCCCTCAAGGAGGTTGTCGCGTATCTCGATGCCGAAAAGGTTCCCGTCTGCGCCAATGCGCTGTACCGGCGCACCACGTATCGAACCATGACAAGCGGACATGGCACCTTGTACCAGATGAGCGACAAGGACGAATCGATCAGGAAGGCGCGCTACAATGCCGACCAGGTAGTCCGCGAATTGCTCGCGGCAAGCCAGGGCACCGGCCAGGGCGATAGCGCCGCATGACGGATCCAGCCTCTGCGCAAAAGCCGGATCGTCCTCCCCTACCCCGCGACGCGTTTCGCGCCCATCGGGTCAGCGCCGCGGCGCCCGATGCTCTCGCGGCCAAGCCGGTGGTCGTGACGCCGGCGTATGAAGATCAGGTCACCACGCCAGCGGCACACTCCGCCCACACGGATAGCGCGTCCGTACGCAAGCAGCCGCGCCCTCAGAACACTCGCAATCGAAATCCATTCGATGCCTACGGCGAGCGATCATCGTCTCGGCCTTATGCGTTGCGCTTCCCCGATGCGATCGACCTTGTCGTCCGTCAGATGGCTGCCGAGGAGCGAACGCAGCCGCTTCAAATTATCGACCGCATTGTCTACGACCACCTCAAACGAATCGACCGCCTGCCGCCTCCGCGCGAAACTTGACGGCAAGGTCTCGCTGTGAGCCGAACTTAGCGGAGCGAGACGGGAAGGATGGCCTTTACGAACAGTCGTCCGGAAAGGAAGATGCAGGTGGGTCTCGGTCACGGGTCGCCTGCCCTTGCCGCCGGAGCGCCATGAGCATCGGCCAGACCGAGAATTTCCCCGCTGCGGCGCGCCGGGCCAGGATTCGCAGATAGCCCCCCGGATTCTTGATGGCGGCGCCGCGCTGTAGGATGGCGGCGAGCACCACGCTGGCTGGGCCGTCGCCCATTGCGGCGCAGGCCTCTTCCCAAGCGCTGGGACTGATGCCGAGCATGGGGCGGACGGTTGCTGCTGTCCTGACGAGATCCTGCGACGTGCGAACGCCGCCACGCGCGTAGTCGACGATGTCGGGACAGAGTTCGACCACCATGCGAATAAGGATCGCACCGGCCGATCGGAGACGTTCGGCGTCGGCCGTCTCGGGAGCGCCTGGTCCTGAATCCGGTTCGGTTGGATTCGGCCTCTGAGGCGTTGAATCCTGAATGTGATCGGCGCCTAGATTGGGCGGCCCGGGCTCGAAGGGATCAACGGCTTGCTCAAGAATGTTGACGATTGCTTCTGCCATCGTCGTCAGTTCGACGACGATGTGCTCAAGAACTTCGATCGTCGGGACACGAGGGAGCCGGGCCATGACGTCGCGGAAATTGTGATGATAGGATGCCCAATCGGCGGCGATCCCCTGCTCCACGCCGGTTGCAATCATCTTGGCGATATCACGCCGCGCCAGGGTCATCCGCTCGCGTAGAATGCCGAGGGCCTGGCGTTTGGCGATCGCGGCCTCGGCCAGAGCGGCGAATTCGTCGGCGCGGGCTACGATCGGTCCTAGATCGAAGCCAAAAGCCTGTTCAATATCGCCCGAAGTCGCCTTGCGCGCGTAGCGCTTGCCGTTCGGGCTATCGCGCCGAAGAACGAGCCCGCTATCGACCAGCCGAGCAAGGTGGCGGCGCAAGGTCGAAGCGGCCATTCCGTGGGCGCGCAGCGCGAGAAGACGATTTGACGGGAATACGACCAGGTCGCCGGCGCCGGCGGTCAACACCGTGTCAGGATGAAATGAGAGCAGCGCATTGAGGACCGCGAGTGCGCGATCAGAAACCGGTAGCGACGCCCGCGCTTCGCAGATGTTTCGGAACACCTGCCATTTGTGCACGGGCTTGCCGTGGGGACATTCTCTGACGTCGCGCTGCACCTTTACGGTGCTGAGCGATAGCGGTCGCCGTCCAAACGGAGTGATCGGATTTTGGTCAAGCATCTCCATTCGCGTCCTCTCACTATCGAGAGCGCGGGCAAACAAAGTCCGTGGCGTAAAAACGCGGATCCCCTTGAACTGTCGGATGGCGCGGGCTAATATGCCGTCATGCGATTGGGGCATTGTTGGCGATTGGCGTCGCCAGCCCGCTCATCCTCACGAGAGACCCGGCTCTGCCGGGTTTTTCTTTGTCCGAACGCACCTCTCCTGGTTGAATCGAATCCGTCTATTATATTGAATGTTGACCGGCCGTCCAACGTGTAGGTTTTGGCCAGCGGATCGACGGGTCGGCTGCGTTGGGAAGTGCGAGGAATGAGCGATGGGCGAAAAGCAATGCCGCCGAAAGGCAGCTAACGCAGCGCAAGGCAGCACCTTACGGCGCGCGTTCCAGGCCGGGCTGGAAGGCCTTCGGTTGGAATCAGGTTTGAGCCGACGGGAGTTTGCCGAGCGCCTGGGCATACCACGGTCGAGCTATTTTCATCTGATGACGTCGGCTGCCAATCCCAGCCTGGACTACATCGAGCTCATTGCTGAGCGTGCCGGCGTCGATCCGCTGAGATTGCTTCCTCGATTGGCAAACACGGCGGACGCACGTCGTCGGGAGGTCAGGGAAGACGACCGGCAAGATGAGTCGTTTCAAGCACTTGCCTGTTAAAGTTTCTAACGTCCAATATACTGGACCTCGGGCTTCGTGTATGTTCCCGTAGTTTTTCGCTATGGACCCGAAAGCCAGTCAAACGATGCCGCCTGTTCGCAAGCCCCTGCCCGTCGATCATTCGATCCTGAATGAGATGTTGGCTATCCGACTGCAACAGCTCGAGATCGAAAACGG
>JAGVII010000682.1 GCA_020056155.1 Afipia sp. | reverse complement strand
TATGGCGTCGGTCAGTTCTCGCGTAATTCCGAGGGTCGTGATGACGATGGGAATTTCATGACGGATGGCCGCGGCGAAGTCTGCCGCGTGCCGAGGATTGGTGGAGTGAACGACGAATTGCGCACCAAAGGGCGCGCAATGTTGCCCGGCGAGCCGGCCGCGTATGTCGGCCAGCCACGCTTCGAAACCGTCCGTCGTGCGCTGGTTGAGCACCGGAAAGGTGCCGATCACGCCAGCTTGACAGGTCTCAACGACCAGATCCGGTCCCGAGAAACATCGGCGCTGCCATCACCGGAATTTTGAGATGCCATCGCAGTCGATCAGGTAGCATATCGGATGCCGATTGCCAGAGGAAACGTGGTCAACGCGACTGCATGCGGGCGCCTGCATCCAGATCGAGCGTGGTCGCGTTCAGGTACGAGTTCTCGACGATATGTTGCACCAGCCGGGCAAATTCCCGCGGTTGTCCCATCCGGTTCGGATACAGGATCATGCGATCGACGATCGACTGAGAGACATTGTCCGGAATGCCTGCGACCATTGCGGTATCGAACAGCCCCGGCGCGATCGAGACTATGCGGATACCGTGTGGCGCCAAGTCGCGGGCAACTGGAAGCGTCAGGCCGATTACGCCCGCCTTGCTGGCGCTGTAGGCCGCTTGACCGACCTGCCCTTGGGATGCAGCGCCCGATGCCGTGTTGACGATGACGCCGCGCTCGCCACCCTCGGCGTCAGGGGTGTTCCTGGTCATCGCGAGCGCAGCGAATCTGATGACATTGAAGGTACCGGTCAGGTTGATCGCGATCACCTTGTTCCACGTCGCGATCGGGAACGGCTCGCCTTTTGATACGGTCTTGGCGGCATCGGCGACCCCCGCGCAATTCACTGCGACATGAACGCCGCCGAACGCGGCGACGACCGCCGCGATCCCGTCTTTCACGCTGCTCTCTTCGGCGACATCGACGACGCGCGCCAGGCACGCATCGCCGAGGTTCGACTTTAGTGCCTGCAATTTTTTCTCGTCGCGATCGAAACCGGCGATACGCACGCCGGCCGCGGCGAGCACCTTGCAGGTCGCAAGCCCCAGTCCAGAAGCGGCACCCGTCACTACGGCAATCTTGCCATGAAGCTCCATGAAATATCCTCGTTGTCTTCTATTTGCTCAGGATGGTCACGCACGCCACCGCTTCTTCGATACCGTGCAGTCCGCCGCCATTTTCGGCGATCGCGATCCGCGCGCCGTCGACCTGGCGGGCCCCGGCCTCATGACGCAGTTGCGCGACAAGTTCGTGGACCTGCGCGAGGCCGGTGGCGCCGACCGGATGCCCCTTCGACTCCAGCCCTCCCGACGGATTGACCGGGACGCGCCCGCCGATGGCGGTTTCGCCGCGTTCGCTGATGGCGCCGCCGTCGCCAAAGGCGCACAGGCCGAGATTTTCGATCTGGATGATCTCGCCCATGGCGGTGGCATCATGCACTTCGGCAACTGAGATATCGCCCGGACCGACGCCCGCCTTTTCGTAAGCGCGCCTGGCGGCGCGTGCGGTGCAATGGTTTTCGACGTCCGAAGGGTCACGGTCGCTGCCGGTCTGGACCACGGATGCCAGCACCCGGATCGCGCGCGACCGATCGATGCCATAGCGCTTCAGTCCCGCTGCAGTTGTCACCACAACCGCCGCGGCGCCGTCCGATACCGGCGAACACATCGGCAGCGTCAACGGATAAGTGATCGGCGGCGCGCTCAGCACCTCGTCAATGGAATAGGGCGTACGAAACTGTGACAGCGGATTTTCAACGGAGTGTCGGTGATTCTTCGCCGCGACTGCGGCGATCTGGCGCTGCGTCGTTCCGAAACGCGCCATGTGAAAGCGGGAGAACGCCGCATAAACATCCATGAATACGCTGTAGGGCTTGTCGGACGTTGTGCCGGGCGGCGGATCGATGCCTTCGCCAAGCTTCATGAGCCGCTCGCCGATTTCGTCCTTGCGGCTGATGTCCCAGGCGCTGTCGAATGACCCGAACATAAGCTCGCGATCCCTCGAGAACATCTTCTCGGCACCAACCGCAAGCGCGACGTCTCCGTCGCCTGCTTTCAGGAAGGTGACGGCCAGGTTCAGCGCCGAGCTGCCGCTCGCGCACGCGTTCTCGATGTTGACGACCGGGATCTGCCCGATCCCCATCGACCGCAACGCGATCTGACCGCGCACCATGTGCTGCTTTTCCATGTGTCCTTGCGACGCGTTGGCGAAGTAGGCGGCTTCCAATGCCGTGGTCGCGAGGCCGGCATCCGCGAGCGCTGCGTTGACCGCCTCCTTCGTCATCGTCTTGATGTCCTTGTCGAGCATGCGGCCAAACGGCGTCATGCCCACGCCCACGACGTATACGTCTTCCATGGCGGCGGCTCCCATTCTCAGGTTATATTCTGTGCCCTTAGCGACAGTTCGGACAGCACTTCCTCCGTGTGTTCGCCGAGGCCAGGCACGCCCCGCGTCGGTCCCGGATGGTGGCCGTCAATAATCAAGGGTTGCGCGACATAGCGGCGACGCCTGCCATCGCTGTCGGCCACCTCGCCGAACAGCCCCCGTTCGATGAAGTGCGGGTCGGCCGCGACTTCGTCAATTGCGCTGACGGGACCCCAGGGGATTCCCGCGGCGTCAAGCTTGTCGGCCCATTGGCCGCGTGGCGCGGCGGCGATGGCCTTGCCGATGCGCGCAACCAGTTCGACTTCCCGTCGGGTTCGTTGCGCGCGTTTCAGATCAGCTACGTCCTCCATGCCGATCAGCGTGCAAAGCGGCCGCCAGAACCAGTCCTCATGCGCGATCGACAGCGACAGCAGCTTGCCGTCCTGGCATTCGAACAGACCATAAGCGGGCTCTGCCGCGATGTCGGCGAGCGGCTCGCCGTTCATCGCCGGGCCAACCATGACCGACATCCACGATACCAGCCCGTCGGTCATCGACACGTCGATATACGCCCCCTTTCCCATGCGCGCGCGCGCCAGCAGCGCCGCAAGCACGCCGAGCGCCGCAAACATCCCCGATGAAAGGTCGCCAACCGCGATATCGCTCGGAAGCTGCGTCGAACGCGTTGCGGCCTGGGCGTGCAGGAATCCGGCGAGAGCCTGGTAGGAGAGATCATGGGCGGGTCGGTCGCGGTAGGGGCCGGTCTGTCCGAAGCCGGAGATCGACGCATAGACCAAACGGGGATTGATCGAGGCCATCGCCTCATAACCCAGCCCCAGCCGCTGCATGGTGCCGGGCCGAAACCCTTCCAGCAGGACGTCGGCAGAAGCGACGAGATCCCGGAACCGCTGCTTGTCGCCGTCCGCCTTGAGATCGAGCGCCACCGAGCGCTTGTTGCGATTGAGCGCGGCGTGGAACGCCGGAAACTGCCGCGCGGGATCTCCGATGCCCGGACGCTCGACGAGGATGACGTCGGCCCCAAGATCGGCCATCAGAAGCGTCGCGTAGGGCCCGGGATATTGCTCAGCCAGGCTGACAATACGAATACCCTCGAGCTGCAACATGACGATGTCTCTTCCCCGGATATGCAGAGCCTAAGCTTGCAGATTTTATTCGTTGGTCTATAATTTTACTGACTAAATTATTAATTGACCCAAAAGTCAAATACTTGTTGTCGAGGTGAGAACAGTGACGACGTCTGAAAAGATCAAGCCGGAGCAAAGCGTTCTGGTCGAAGTTCGTGCCGATGCGGTATGGATCACGCTCAATCGGCCGACGGCGCTCAACGCGATTACGCCCGACATGGTGGCGGGAATTACCGCCGCTCTAACGCATGCCGATGATCCGGCGATCAAGGCCGTGGTGCTGATGGGCACCGGGCGTGCCTTTTGCGCCGGAGCCGATTTGAAATACGTCAATAGCGCGACGCAGGGCGATGCACCCGCCGCGACGCGGTTCCTCGACGCCGTCCTCGACATGATGGCACGACTGGAGACCTGTCCGCGGCCGGTCATCGCCGCAGTCAATGGGTTGGCCCTAGCGGGCGGCCTGGAGTTGGTGCTGTGCTGCGATCTGGTTATCGCAGCGCGGTCAGCGAAGCTTGGTGACGCGCATGCCAATTTCGGTCTGCTGCCGGGCGGCGGCAGTTCGGTGCGGCTGCCTCGAAAAATCGGTCCGACCCGTGCGAAATATCTGCTGTTTACTGGCGATTTCGTGCCCGCCGACGATCTGGTTGCCTGCGGTCTCGTCAACGAGGTCGTCGATGACGCCGAACTGACGGCGGCGGTCGAGCGCTTGGCCGCCAAGCTCGGGTCCAAGAGCTCGCTGGTGCTCCGCCGCATGAAGGCGCTGGTC
>JAGVII010000364.1 GCA_020056155.1 Afipia sp. | reverse complement strand
GGTGCGAGCCGATCACGAAGCGGTGCGCCTCGTCGCGCAGCCGCTGGATGAAATACAGCACCGGATCGCGCGGCTCGAGCTTGATGGACGGACGGTCCGGCATAAACAGGGTTTCCCGGCCGGCGTCACGGTCCGGTCCCTTGGCCACCGCGATTAGCGACACGTCGGTCAGGTTCAGGGCGGTGAAGATGTCGCGCGCTGCGTTGAGCTGGCCCTGGCCGCCGTCGATGATGACAAGATCCGGCCACTGCGGCACGGTGTCGTCACTTTCCTTCTCGGGCTTCTTTCCGTCGGATGCGCTGTTGATCAGCCGCTTGAAGCGGCGCTCCAGCACTTCGCGCATCATGCCGTAGTCGTCGCCCGGCGCGAGCCCTTCCGACTTGATATTGAACTTGCGGTATTGGTTCTTGAGAAAACCCTCAGGCCCCGCGACGATCATGGCACCGACCGCGTTGGTGCCCTGGATGTGGCTGTTGTCGTAGACCTCGATCCGCTTCGGCACACGCGGCAGGCCGAGTGCGGTCGATAGCCCCTGCAGCAGGCGGGTCTGTGTCGCGGTGTCGGCGAGCTTGCGGCCCAGCGCCTCGCGTGCATTGGTCAGCGCATGCGCGACCAGTTCCTTCTTCTCGCCGCGCTGGGGCGTCGAGACCTCGACCTTGTACCCCGCCTTCACGCACAGCGCGTCCGAGAGCAGCGCCTGATCCTCGACACGATGGGACAGCAGAATGAGTTTCGGCGGCGGCTTGTCGTCGTAGAACTGCGCCAGGAACGAGCCCAGCACCTCTTCGGGCGGCATCGCCTTGTCGGCGCGCGGGAAGTAGGCGCGGTTGCCCCAGTTCTGGCCGGTGCGGAAGAAGAACACCTCGACGCAGGAATATCCGCCCTCCTGATGGATCGCGAACACGTCCGCCTCCTCGACGGTGCGCGGATTGATGCCCTGCTGCGACTGGATCGCGGACAGCGCGGCGAGACGATCGCGGTACAGCGCCGCGCGCTCGAACTCGAGTTCGTGCGACGCCTTCTCCATCTCGGCCGCGAGTTCCTGCTTCACCAGCCGCGAGCGGCCGGAGAGAAACTCATTCGCCTCGCGCACCAGTTCGGTATAGCCCGGAAAATCGATCTCGCCGGTGCAGGGGCCGGAGCAGCGCTTGATTTGATTGAGCAGACACGGACGTGTCCGGCTCTCGAAGAACGAGTCGGTGCAGGAGCGCACAAGAAACGCGCGCTGAAGTGCGGTGATGGTGCGGTTGACCGCGCCGACCGATGCGAACGGCCCGAAGTAGCGGCCCGGACGGGTCTGCGCGCCGCGATGCTTGACGATCTGCGGCGCCCAGTGATCCCCGGTGATCAGGATATAGGGAAACGACTTGTCGTCGCGCAGTTGCACGTTGAAGCGCGGACGCAGCTGCTTGATGAGGTTGGCTTCCAGCAGCAGCGCTTCGGTTTCGGTCGCGGTGGAAACCATCTCCACATTGGCGGTCGCCGCGATCATCCGCGCGATGCGCGCCACCTGACCCGTGGGACGCGCATAGGACGCGAGCCGCTTCTTCACGTTCTTGGCCTTGCCGACATAGAGCACGTCGTTGGCCGCGTTGAGCATGCGATAGACGCCGGGCGAGGTCGGGGCGAGTTTCACCGCGCGCTCGATCGCGGCGCGGCCAATGGCGAGGGTGGCCTCGCCGGCGAATTCGGCGGACTCGTCGTCCTGTTCCGGGAGCCGGGCTTCTTCGTCCTCCTCGGCGGCGATCGATGCCGGATCGACATCCTGTCCGCGCAGGTTCCGCGGCGCAGGTTCCTGCGGAAGCGGCGTCGATGCCGGCGGATCGGACGGCTGTGCGGGATCGGAGGTGTCGTGAATCATGACCAGAACTTAAGAGCTGCGAGCCGGTTCATCCAGCGGGGCGCAGCACAGGAAGGAACCGGCATGGTTTCCGGCTGGGCATCCGGCGCGGCCCGATTTGTAACACTTTCTTAAGGATGTGAAGGGGCCTGCGGGCCGCCTTAACGAGTGTTTAACGTAAAACTCTCGATAAATTTTACCAAGAAAAGGTGGACTTTCGTAACCACGCGGGGTCCGCCGCGCCACGTTGGTCAAACAAGGGCCACGCCGGCGCGCGCGTGAGGAGAGTGCGATGAAGAAGACGATTTTCGGCGCGATTGTCGCCGCGACATGCATGACCGCATCGGCGCACGCCGCCGACATCTATGGCCGCCGCCCGTATGCGCAGCCCTACACGGTCAATCAGCCGCTCGCCAACAGCTGGATCGGCCCCTACATCGGCGGCAATCTCGGCTACGGCTGGGGCGACGTTTCCAACAGCGGAGCGAAACCGTCCGGCGTGCTCGGCGGCCTTCAGATCGGTTACAACTGGCAGAACGGCGCATGGGTGGCCGGCATCGAGGGCGATCTGCAGCTGAACTCGGCGGATGATACGTTCGCGGCGTGGAAGTTCTCCAACCCCTGGTTCGGCACCGTGCGCGGCCGCGTGGGCTACGCTTTCAACAACGTGCTGCT
This sequence comes from Afipia sp., assembly GCA_020056155.1. Lineage (GTDB taxonomy): Bacteria > Pseudomonadota > Alphaproteobacteria > Rhizobiales > Xanthobacteraceae > Afipia. Next base: position 405 of record JAGVII010000364.1, on the reverse strand, counting down.
CTACGGCACCGGCGGTCTCGCCTTCGGTGCGCTGAAAGTCGAGCGGCCCGGCGGCTTCTCCGAGAGCAACACCTCGGCTGGCTGGACGATCGGCGCGGGCGCGGAATTCGCCATCAATCAAAACTGGTCGGCCAAGGTCGAGTATCTTTACGTCGATCTCAGCGAGAAGAACTTCCTGATGACCGGTCTGCCGAACGGCTACAGCTTCAGCACGGTCCGCCTCGGCGTCAACTACCGATTCTGACCTCACCGCGCAGTCATGCTCCATCGATCCCGGGCCTCACGCCCGGGATTTTCATTTGCGGGGTTTGATCCCGAAAATGCGTCAGGGCGAAACGACGAGATCGACCGCCTTCGGTCCCTTGCCCTTCTTGTCCGGCTCGACTTCAAAAGTAATACGCTGTC
>JAGVII010000882.1 GCA_020056155.1 Afipia sp. | reverse complement strand
ATCGATCCATGTGTGACTCTGATCGACCGAAAAGCCGACGTTCAGGCCGGGCGCGACGGTGGCGCCGATGCCGCCGACGATGCCGAGCGTTCCGCGCTTGTCGCCGACGAAGGTGCCCTGGGCGGCCGTACGTGCGCGAATGCCGTAGGTCTCGGCCCATGTCCTGTACAGCGGATCAGCGATGCTTTGCGATGCGCCGCCGCCTCCGGAATTATTCCGCGCCGCATATCCGTACGTCGCTTCACGTCCGAGGCGCTGCAGAAAGCTGCTGCCGATATCGAACTGGGCGGCGCTGGCAGAAAACTGGACGTTGTTGTCGGTGACTTGCGGGACGGGCGGCGGCGGTGTTTGCGCGCTGGCACTCGACGCCGCGCAGATGATCGTCAGGCCAGCCACGATCGCATGCAGCACCGTCATGCGGTTCAAGCCCGATCGTGGTGCTGTCATTCTCATAAAATGGGGAACTCAAAAACGGATTTGCTGCAACCGCGTTGATTTGTCCCGAATTCGCCGCTTGCGTCAACGTTCCGCCGTGCGGACTGGGGCCATTCGGACGCAATGTGGTGCTCATGCCACAGGCATTTGTGGCTTCGTACCGTCTTGCTAAGGCGAAATTTTCGTGTTGGGATTATAACTGCAATCGGATTTGGGCCATTCGGCTGTGCACTTGGAAGACGCTATATCCAGCAAAACATTTGAAGCCCGCTAGCGGCGTGGCACGCGATGAGCGTGACCGCGTCTTTTTTATATCTGGACGAGGAGACGGACGTTGGCAAAAGGTACGGTGAAGTGGTTCAACCCGACCAAGGGCTACGGGTTCATCAAACCGGCGGTCGGTGACAAGGACGTGTTCGTTCACATCTCGGCGGTAGAACGCGCGGGGCTTTCGACCCTCAATGAAAACCAGACTGTCGAATACGATCTCGTGGAAAATCGCGGCAAATCATCCGCGGAGAATCTGAAAGTTTCCTGATCCCGCGACACGATGGAATGCGGTGCTCCCCCAGCCACCTGGTGTGGTGGTTCGCAAGTCCGCATCATTATTTGCGGCACATCCTTTCAGCGGACTTGCGAACCAAAACCGCACTGGAATCATGGTTTGCTAGTGTCCTTCTGAATCCGAAGTTCGCTATGGAGGCCGCCTCGAAGTATGGCGAACTTCGGATTCAGGGTACTAGCCGGGGTTTCTATTTATGCCTCAAGTTCAGCAGAGCGTGAATTCTGCGTGATCGCCGTTCGTGTCATGAACGGTTAGCAGGCCTGTGCGTTGCTGAGGAACATTGAGGATCAATCATGTACAGCCAAAGCCGGACCATCGTTCTGCTTGGGGCGCTCGCCCTGACCCTGGCCGCCTGTAATGAAAAGGCGGACGTGCCTATCGAACAGGGCTATGGCCCCAAGCCAACGCTGCCGGAGCCGAAGAGTTCGTGGATTCCGACCGTCAACATCGCCACCGCGACGGGGTGGCCGTCCGGGGAGAAGCCGACCGCAGCAGAGGGTTTTTCGGTGACGGCGCTCGCGTCCGGCCTCGATCATCCACGCACGTTGTTCGTTCTGCCGAACGGAGATGTTCTGGTCGCGGAAACCAACGCGCCCCCAAAGCCGGATGACGGGGGCGGGATCAGGGGATGGATTACCAAAAAGGTGATGGGCCGGGCCGGGGCGGGCGTGCCGAGCGCCAATCGCATCACGCTGCTGCGCGACTCCGATGGTGACGGCAAGGCGGAGCAACGTTCGGTTTTTATCGAGGGACTGAATTCGCCGTTCGGCATGGCGCTGATAGGCAATGACTTTTATGTCGCCGACACCGACAAGATCATGAAGTTCACCTACCGCGACGGCGACATGAAGATCGCCACGCCCGGTGTGAAGGTCGCCGATCTGCCCGGCGGCCGGCGTAATCACCACTGGACCAAGGATCTGGTCGCCAGTCCCGACGGCACGAAGTTGTATGCAACCGTCGGCTCGAACAGCAATGTCGGCGAGAACGGCATGGACGCGGAGAAGGATCGCGCCGCCGTTCTCGAGATCGACATCGCGACAGGCTCATCCCGTGTATTCGCGTCGGGGTTGCGGAATCCGAACGGTCCCGCTTGGCAGCCGCAAAGCGGAGCGCTGTGGGTCGTGGTCAACGAGCGGGACGAAATCGGCAGCGATCTCGTGCCGGATTACATGACGTCGGTAAAGGACGGCGGGTTCTACGGTTGGCCCTACAGCTATTTCGGCCAGCATGTGGACGTGCGCGTCAAACCGGAGCGTCCGGACCTCGTCGCCAAGGCGATTGTGCCGGACTACGCGCTTGGACCGCATACCGCGTCGCTCGGACTGACGTTCTATCAGGGCGATCTGTTTCCGGAATCGTTCCGGAATGGCGCGTTCGTCGGACAGCACGGATCGTGGAACAGAAATCCGCGAAGTGGCTACAAGGTGATCTTCGTGCCGTTCAAGGACGGGATGCCGTCGGGCAACCCGCAGGATATTCTCACCGGTTTTTTAAACGACAAGGACGAAGCGCGGGGCAGGCCGGTCGGCCTGAAAGTCGACAAGCAGGGGGCGCTGCTGGTGGCTGATGACGTCGGCAATACGGTATGGCGCGTGACGCCTGCGGCGAAGTCCGCAGCTAGATGACAGCCGGTGAAATCAGGGAGTCGTCCGGACTGCCGCTTGCGTCAGTCTTGCAGAGGCCGTTTTCGAGTCGCGTGCGTCCGCTGGCCACAAGCTGCAGCGAGTCCGGATAGATTTGATGCTCGACACCGAGCACACGTGCAGCCAAAATCTCCACTGTATCGTCATCACGCACAGCGACCGCGCCCTGCATGACGATCGGACCGGAGTCCATCTCCGGCACCACGAAGTGAACCGTGGCACCGTGAATCTTGACACCGTCGGCCAGCGCGCGCTCGTGGGTATGCAGCCCGCGATAGGATGGCAGCAGGGCCGGGTGGATGTTGAGCATCCGGCCCTCCCACTGCTTGACGAACCAGGGCGTCAGCAGGCGCAGGAAGCCGGCAAGGCAGACCAGTTCGATGTCGTGGGCCACAAGCACGTCGTGCAGCTTGCGCTCGAACGCCTCGCGATCCTTGCCGAACGGTTTGCTTTCGACGGTGGCGGTCTCGATCCCTGCATCCTGCGCTTTCGCCAGTCCGCCGGCGCCGGCAATGTTGGAGATCACCAGAACGATGTCGGCGGGGTAGTCCTTGGCCCTCGCAGCTTCGATCAGCGCGGTCATGTTCGAGCCGCGGCCCGAAATCAGAATGGCAACCCGGCGTCGTGCCATTTCAATCCGCCAGGTTGAGGTGGCCGTCGTAGAGCACGCGCTCGTCGCCTGAAGCCTCGACCACTTCGCCGAGATCCACGACGCTCTCGCCGTTTTGCGAGAACACGTCCATCACTTCGGCGAGTTGCTCGCGCTTGACAATCGCGATCATGCCGATGCCGCAGTTGAAGGTGCGCAGCAATTCGAGCTCGGCAATGTTGCCCTCGCGCGCCAGCCACCTGAACACCGGCAACACTGGCACGGCGGTCAGGTCGATGCGGACGCCGAGATGCTTCGGCAGCACGCGCGGAATGTTGTCGGTGAAACCGCCGCCGGTGATGTGGGCCAGACCCTTGACCGCGCCGGTCTGGCGGATCGCCGCAAGGCAGGAT
>JAGVII010000112.1 GCA_020056155.1 Afipia sp. | reverse complement strand
CCTGCGACGCACATGCGCTGGCCCGCGTTCAGTCGGCCTCGCCGGCCTGTGTCGCGCCGGCTCTTGTTGCTTTCCTCGCAGAGCGCGAGACAACCCCGCTCGTAGAGCTCGATGCTGCTCTCGGGTAGGGCGCCGTCCTGCTCGTAGACGGCCAGCAGCATTTTCAGCGTGAGCGGCTTGATGGCGAAAGGTCGCGCGTGGGCGGCGAACAACGCTCTCATGAAGCTCTCGGTGGGAATGCCGTGGGCATCCAGCGCCGTGAAAATGTCGGCACGTCGCAAGGGCGCAAGCTCAAAGACTCCCGCCTGCTCGCCGAAGATGTCAGTGAGCGCCCTCCCGAGCGTTTCTGCCGGCCAGACGGCCGTGCGGCAGGCGATGCGGATCGAGAGCCGGTCAGTCGGGAGGTTGGGCAATTCCGAGGCGATGAGGTTGGCGATAGAGTCGATGCGCAAAAGCGCCTCGTCCAGACTATCGAGATGGAGCACGAGGCGAGATGCATCGTCCTTCCAGCGCGTCATCTTTTCATTTTCGAAGACTCGCTTGAAGAGAAACGCCTCGCTCGAAAACGATCGCAGATCAATATAGGTGGATTGCAGGACACCGTGCTGCGACAACGCTTCGATGCGATTGGCTTCTTGCTTCAACGTCGTCGATTTGCCGATGCCCGGTTCGCCAAGCAGCGCCAGCGATCGCCGGCTCTCCAACACCTCGAGCGTTACCGGCCGATGGGGACTGTGCGAGTCATTGGGGTCGCTCAGGAAGCCCGAATCTGAGAGATCGAGGGCCCCGCCGACCGGGATCCAGAAGCGAGGCCAGGCGTAAGTCGGCGGCTGGTTGGCGGCTTTGGACATCACGGAACTCGAACGGGGACGTCGCTTGGACTATTTGGCCGCAAGAATCGGCCTCGGAGCCGAGGGGCCGTCACATTTACCATATCTCGCGGGCATGCGAGCGACGTAGATTCTTGTTTTGTTCGCAATTGGCTGAGACTCGGTGTATACAGGCTCGCATCCGGCGCATTGCGGCATACCGAACGGCCGCCCAAAAATGGGCTCCCAGTCCAATCGCCGCTGTGGGGCTGCATCTGGCTGTGGTTGACGTCGCCTTAACGGCTAAAAGGCATGGTAGGGCTGGATAATCGTCACTATGGTTGTGGCCTATAAGTAAACGGTGGACCGCTAATGGCTCGCGGCGAGTTAATGAAAAAGCTGTTGGCGAGTTACGGCCGGGACGACGAGTTCCGGGCGGTCGCCGAACAGATCATTCTTGAGGAAGAGCAGAAGAATAACCGCGTCCTGGCGCGATCGCTCCGCCAAACCCTCGATCATGCCTCGGAACGTGCGCCACCGCTGCGGGCTTTGGCGCCGCTGATTCAGTTCCCGGACGCCGCTAGTGATTTCATTGAGCGCGTCGAGCCAGAGCATACCAGGGGCGACATTGTCCTCAGCAAAGCCAACGTTCGGATTTTTTCCGGACTGATCCAGGAATTCCGCCGCGGCGATGACATTCGCCGGAGCGGTTTACCCGTGCGCTCGAAGTTGTTGTTCTGTGGACCCCCGGGCTGCGGCAAGACTCTTTGCACCGAGATCTTCGCGGGTGAGCTTGGCCTTCCGCTATTTGTGGTCAAAATCGATCGCCTGATCTCGTCCTATCTTGGCGAAACCGCGACCAACGTTCGCAAGATTTTCGAGTTCGCGCGCAAGCAGCCTTGCGTTCTGTTTTTTGATGAGTTCGATGCCTTGGCGCGTTCGCGCGACGACAACGGTGAGCACAACGAACTGCGTCGGGTGGTCAACAGCCTCTTGATCTTTATCGATCGGATCAAGCCGAAGGGCTTTCTGGTTGCGGCGACCAATCTCGATCAATCACTCGACCCCGCCGTGTGGCGTCGCTTCGATGAAGTCATCTGGTTCGAAAAACCTGATCGGGAGATGATCGAACATTTCCTGACATTGAAATTCAAGAATATCAAAACGGCCTTTGATCCGGTCTCCCATGCCGCTTCCCTGGATGGTTATTCTTTCGCCGAGATCGAACGCATTTGCTTG
>JAGVII010000905.1 GCA_020056155.1 Afipia sp. | reverse complement strand
TTCTCCGCGAGAAATCCGTAGCCGGGATGCACCGCATCCGCGCCGCTGGCCTTGGCGGCCTCAACGATGGCGTCAATCCGCAGGTACGACTGCGACGGCTGCGACTCACCGATCCATACCGCCTGATCCGCCTCGCGGACGTGACGAGCATTCGCATCGGCGGTGGAATAGACTGCAACAGTTTCATAACCGAGACGCCTGGCCGTGCGCATCACCCGCAGCGCGATCTCGCCGCGATTGGCAATCAGGATTTTCCGGAACGGCGTCAACTTCCCGTCGCTCATGGCCGCGCCACCGAGAACTGGACCTTTTGCGGATTGCGCAGTTCGGCCTCACGGCAGATCGCCAGCACGTTGATGAGTACCGCACGGGTGTCGCGCGGATCGATCACGCCGTCATCGAGCAGCCGTCCGCTGGTGGCGAACACATCCATCTGCTTCTCGAACACATCAATGATCTGCGATTTCATCGCCTCGAGTCTCGAAGGCTCTATCGGCTTGCCGCGCCGCGCTGCGGCGGCTTCCGCGACGATCGCCATGGTCCCGGCAGCCTGTTCGCCGCCCATCACGGCGGTCTTGGCGTTGGGCCATGAAAAGCAGAAGCGCGGATGGAAGCCGCGCCCGCACATGCCGTAGTTGCCGGCACCGAACGAAGCGCCGCAATAGATCGTGATCTGCGGCACGGTGGCGTTGGTCACCGCCTGAATCATTTTCGAGCCGTGCTTGATCATGCCGGCTTCCTCATAGGCCTTGCCGACCATGTAACCCGTGGTGTTGTTGAGATAAAGAATCGGCGTGCGCGACTGGCAGCAGGCCTGAATGAAATGCGTCGCTTTGTTGGCGCCGTTGGGGTCCAGCGGACCGTTGTTGGTGATGATGCCGATGGCCTGGCCGCCGATGCGGCCATGACCGCAGACCGTCGCGGGGCCATAGTTCGCGCCGATCTCCAGAAAGTCCGAGCCGTCGAGAATACGCGCGATGATTTGCTTCATATCGACGGGTCGCTTGTGATCCATCGGCATGATACCGAGCAGTTCTTCGGCATCGTACAACGGCTCGCGCGGCGGCTCGCCGCCTTCCGGCTGCGCACGATCCCAGCTGAGGTCCGCCATGATCTGCCGCGCGATGCCGAGCGCCTCGCGGTCGTCTTCCGCCAGATAGTCCCCGAGCCCGGAAATGCTGGTGTGCATCTCCGCGCCGCCGAGTTCTTCTTCCGTCGCGATTTCGCCCGTTGCTGCCTTGAGCAGCGGCGGCCCGGCCAGAAACGCGCGCGTCCGCCCGCGCACCATCACGATATAGTCTGACAAGCCCGTCTGATACGCGCCGCCCGCCGTGGACGAGCCGTGGGTCACCGTGATGACCGGCAGCCCGGCGGCCGAGAGCAATGCGAGATTGCGGAATGTCGTTCCGCCGCGAATGAAATCCTCGACGCGGTAACGCAGCAGGTTCGCGCCAGCACTCTCAACCAGTTGCACGGACGGCAGCTTGTTCTCCAGCGCAATTTCCTGCGAGCGCAGCCGCTTGTCCAGCCCCATCGGCTGCAGCGATCCGGCCTCGATGCCGGAATCGCTCGCGGTCACCATGCAGCGCACGCCGGAGACGAATCCTATGCCTGCGATGGTGCCGCCGCCCGGAATACTTTTTTCGGGATCAGGCGTATCGAGACAATATCCGGCCAGCGCCGACAGTTCGAGAAACGGCGCGCCCGGATCGAGCAGCAGCGCGATGCGCTCGCGCGGCAAGAGCTGCCCTCGCTCGTGGAAGCGCTTTTTGGACAGTTCCGATGCCGCGCTGGTGCGCCCGACCACCGCATTGACCCGCGCGATCTGCGCGAGCATGCCCGCGCGATTGGCCTGATAGGTCTCGCTGGCGTGGGAGATGGAGTTTTCAATCACTGTCATGGGGATGGTCTTTACTTTCACGCCGCCGATGTCGCGTCGAAATGATCGACGAACTTCTGGCGCAGTTCGACCTTGCGCAGCTTGCCGGTCGCGGTCATCGGCATCTCGTCCAGAATCCGCACCAGTTTGGGGATCTGGAATCCGCCGAGCGACTTGCGGCAATGCTCGATGATGTCGGCCTCGCCGGTCTGCGCGCCGGGCTTCAGCTTGACGAAGGCCGACACCGCCTCGCCCCATTGCGGATGCGGCAGGCCGACCACTGCCGCGCTCAATACGGCCGGATGCGCCAGCAGCGTTTCCTCGATCTTGACCGAAGCGACATTCTCGCCGCCGGACTTGATCATGTCCTTCTTGCGGTCGATGAACAGAACTTCGCCGTGCTCATCGATCAGCGCCAGATCGCCGGTGTGATGCCAGCCGAATTTGCGCGCAGCCGCTGTGGCCTCGGGGTCCTTGTAGTAACCCATCATCACGTTCGGCCCGCGATGGACGATTTCGCCGATCTGGCCCGGCGGGAGAAGATTGCCCTCGTCGTCCATGATCGCCGTCTCGTTGACGATCATCGACTCGCCCCAGTAATTGCCGAAGCGCGCCAGCTGCCGGTCCGGCTGCGACATGGTGGTCGCCGGATACATTTCGGTCTGCCCGCTCGGCTGCACGAATGTCGGGCACAATTCGGCGATACACCGCTCCAGCAACGGCCGTGGCATCGGCGCCATGGTGTAGACGCAGGTCCGCAGGCTGGAAAGGTCGAACTCCTTGCGGCGCGGATGATCGAGGATCGCCTGATACATCGCGGGCAAGCCGATGAAGACCGTCAGCCTGTCGCGCTGGATCGCCTCCATGCAGGCGACGGGATCGAATCCGCGCATGATCGCCAGCTTTCCGCCGACCGACAGATACGTCAGCAGCAGCACATGGGCGGCGCAATGGAACAGCGGAAACTGCCCGGTGATGCCGTCGTTGCGGTCGAGATGCATCTCGATGACGTTGCTCATGGCCGCCATCACCACTGCAAGGTGGCAGTGCATCGCGCCTTTCGGCCGCGACGTGGTCCCCGAGGTATAGATGATCATCGCCAGATCGCGGTCGTCGAATGCGATCTCGGGCTCGATGATGGACTGTCCCTTGATCAGGTCGGTGAAGCTCGCAAGGCCCTGCTCTTTCGCCTTGCCGGTGAGATCGACCGCGATCAGATCGACGCCACGCTTTTCAAGCGCCGCGCGCCGCTCCGGCTGGGCGTGGAGGTTGTCGTCGATCAGCGCAAAGCTAACCCCTGCATGGTCGAGGATGTAATCCATATCCGACGGGCCAAGCATGGTGTTGATCGGCACCCACACCAGCCCTGCACGATGAATACCGAACAGCGCTTTGACGAATTCGACCGAGTTGTTGCAGATGGTCGATATCTTCTCGCCAGGCTTGAGGCCGCGCGCGACGAGATAATTGGCGAAGCGGTTGGCGTCGTGTTCGATCTCGGTGAACGTGACCTGCCGCGCGCCATCGGTCAGCGCGATGCGGTTCGGGAAGCGGCAGGCGGCGCGGCGCAGGATGTCGCCGACGGCCACGCGCCCGATGCGTCCGGGACCGGGCACGCCGCCCGTTGCGCTCAGATCGTTCATGACGTTACCTCCCTGTCTCAGCCACGGCTCTGACGGCCGTTTCGGCTGGCGTTACTGCATCAACTTGAGAATTTTACGCGCTTCGTCAGGCGAGGCGATCTCGCGGCCTGCCTTTCGCGCACAGGCGACGATGCCCTCAATGAGCTGACCGTTCGAGGTCACCTTGGTGCCGTCGCCGAGATAGAACGTATCTTCGAGCCCGGTGCGCAGGTGTCCGCCGAGTTCGGCGCAGCGCAGATGCAGCGGCCAGATTTCCTCGCGGCCAATCGCCGTCACGCTCCAGTTGGAATCCGCCAGCTTCAGCTTGAGCAGGATCGGCAGCAGGTCGGGATCGGCGGGCATGCCGGAGGCAACGCCCATCACGAAGTTGTATTCAAGCGGCCCGGAATACATCCCGTTCTGCTTGTACATCGCCACGCTGCGCACGATACCAACATCGAAACATTCGAATTCCGGCAGCGACTTCGCCACTTTCATGACGTCGAGATACTTCTGGATCTTGTCCGGCGCATTGTCGAACACATGCGGCGGCCAGGCCCAGGAGCCGTCGGCCTTGACCTTCAGATAGTTCAGCGACCCGGCGTTGCAGGCGGCCATTTCGGGCTTGGTCTCGCGCACGCAATCGAGCGCGCCCTGATAGTTCGGGCCGCTAACCCCGGTGGTATGGTTGATGATGACGCCGGGACACGCCTCGCGGATCGCCTGCTGGACTTCCTTCGACAGGTTCACATCCCATGACGGCATGTGGCCCTTGTCGGGGTCCTGCTGGCGCAGATGCATGTGCATCACCGACGCACCGGCATTGAACGCGGCCTTGGCCTCCCGCGCCATTTCCTCGGGGGTGACCGGAACATGGTGCTGCTTGGGATTGGTCAGGACGCCGTTGAGCGCGCAGGTGACGACTGCTTTATCCATTTTCGGCCCTCAGGTTCATCGCGAATTGCTCGCAACGGTAGGAGGCTGGGACCGCCAGCGTCTTGTGAAAACTAGCTGGGCTTGCCACAATTTCCGGAGGCACAATTTCAGAAGACACAATTTCAGAAGACTTGGCGG
>JAGVII010000430.1 GCA_020056155.1 Afipia sp. | reverse complement strand
GGGCATCGCCAAGTCCTTCCAGATCACCAATGTTTTCCCGCTGCTGACAACGCGTGAAAACGTTCGAGTCGGACTGCAGGCATTCGTCTCGCGCTACAATATCTGGCGGCCGCGGGCCACGCTCCCCGGACTTGTCGAAAAAGCTGACGCATTGCTGGCGCAGGTCGGGTTGTGGGATCGTCGCGAGCGGCTCGCGAAGGAACTCGCACACGGCGAACAGCGCGCGCTCGAAATCGGAATGGCGCTGGCCGCCAACCCGCGGCTGTTGTTGCTGGACGAGCCGACTGCAGGCATGAGCCCGGAAGAGACCCGGGTGATGATGGATCTGATCGTTAAGCTGGCTCAAGAACGCACCGTCATTCTGGTCGAGCACAAGATGAAGCTGGTGATGGGCATCAGCGACCGGGTGCTCGTGCTTCATCATGGCGAACTGCTCGCGCAGGGAACGCCGACGGACGTCCGCCAGAACGAACAGGTCAAGCGGGTCTATCTTGGCCAGCGGGAGCATTAGCGATGTTGCGTGTCGAAAATCTCAACTCCTGGTATGGCGCGAGTCACGTGCTGCAGGACATAGGCCTTGAAGTAAACAAGGGCGAGATCGTTTGTCTGATCGGCCGTAACGGCGCAGGCAAGACTACGACCCTGAAGTCGATCATCGGCCTTTTGGACAAGACTCGCGGGTCGGTAACGTTCAAGGGCAAGGAAGTCTTGGGCGAGCCGGCGCATGTTCGCTTCGGCCTAGGACTGGCTTATGTTCCAGAAGAACGTCGGATCGTGCAGGGACTGAGTGTACGTGAAAACCTGCGGCTCGGCCTCGTTGCCTCACCCGACAAGAAGGACGAAGTCAGGCGCATCGCTCAGATCGCCGAGATTTTTCCGCGTCTCGCGGAGCGGCTGGATCAGGAAGCCGTCACGATGTCCGGCGGCGAGCAGCAAATGCTGGCGATCGCGCGCGCCATGATCGCCCGGCCGGATCTCATCATGCTCGATGAGCCATCGGAAGGCATTATGCCGGTGCTCGTCGATGAGATGTTCGAACTGTTCCGCAAGATGAAGTCGGAAGGGACGACCATTCTGCTTGTCGAGCAGAACGTGGAACTGGCGCTCGATATCGCTGATCGTGCCTACGTGCTGGATCAGGGGTCCGTTGTGCATCACGCGACCGCGGCCGCGCTGCTGGCCGACGACGAAATCAAGGAGCGTTACTGCTCGGTCTAGCCATGGCTGGCCGACGCATTCGTCTGTTCACTAAATTATCATTCGATAAATAAAACAAGGAAGATCATCATGAAGGTCGACAGAGCCGCTATCTATGAAGCCGCCAAGAAGCTCTCGAACTGGGGCCGTTGGGGCGCGGACGATCAGATCGGGACGCTCAACAACGTCACTCCTGAAGACGTCATCAATGCGGGCAAGCTTATCAGGAAGGGGAAGGTCTTCGCGCTCGGTCTGTCGTTGAAAGAACCTATTCAGTCCGGATTGTTCGGCGGTCGCTGGAATCCAATCCATACCATGCTGGCGACGGGCACCGACGCCGCGGCGGGCAATCAGGACATCCCGTCGCCCTATCTGCGCTATGCCGACGATGCGATCAATATGCCGTGCCAGGCTTCGACACAGTGGGATGCTCTCTGTCACATCTTCCTCGATGACAAGATGTACAACGGCTACGACGCCAAACTGGTCGATGCGCGCGGTGCAAAGAAACTTGGCATCGAGCATACGCGCGACAAGATGGCGGGCCGCGGTGTTTTGCTTGACGTCGCCCGGTTCAAGGGCGTTGATTCGCTCGATGATGGCTACGCGATCACCAACGTGGATCTCGATGCGTGCGCCAAGAAGCAGGGCGTCGAAATTCGCAAGGGCGATTTCGTGATTGTCCGTACCGGCCATCAGGAGCGTTGCCTGAAGAAGAAGGATTGGTCTGGATACGCGGGCGGCGATGCGCCGGGCATGGCGTTTGAAACCTGCTACTGGATTCGCGAAAAGGACATCGCTGCGATCTGCACCGATACCTGGGGATGCGAGGTCCGCCCGAACGAAACCAACGAGGCCAATCAGCCATGGCATTGGGTGGTGATACCGGCAATCGGGATTTCGATGGGCGAGATATTCTACCTGAAGGAACTCGCGGAAGATTGCGCACAGGATAAGGTGTATGAGTTCTTCTTTGCCGCGCCGCCGATGCATTTGCCGGGTGCGGCCGGATCGCCGATCAATCCTCAGGCAATCAAGTAACCGCGGAGAAGTCTGATGGCAAAGCATCTCAAGCGCAGCCGCGATGCCGCCCAGAGGGCGGAAGATGATTCAAAGGTCCGTGCCGCAGTTGAAGGGATTCTGGCGGACATCGAGAAGCGCGGCGATGACGCCGTTCGCGAACTGTCGGTAAAGTTCGATCAGTGGGACCGCAAGGACTACCGGCTGACCGATGCCGAGATCAAGGATTGCGTCGGGCAGCTTTCCAAACGGAACATCGACGACATCAAGTTCGCCCAGGAGCAGGTTCGCAATTTCGCCCAGCACCAGCGCGACTCGATGAAAGATATCGAGGTTGAAACGTTGCCGGGAGTTGTCCTCGGTCACAAGAACATTCCTGTCAATTCCGTCGGCTGCTATGTGCCGGGCGGCAAATATCCGCTGCTGGCATCCGCGCATATGTCAGTGATCACCGCAAAGGTCGCTGGCGTTTCGCGTATCATCACCTGTGCACCACCTTTCCAGGGCAAGCCGGCTCCGGCCATTGTCGCCGCGCAGCATCTTGCAGGCGCGGACGTCATCTATTGCCTCGGCGGCATTCAGGCCGTGGGCGCAATGGCGATCGGGACGGGATCAATCGCGCCGGTCGATATGCTGGTCGGTCCGGGCAATGCGTTCGTGGCGGAAGCGAAGCGTCAGCTTTACGGGCGCGTCGGCATCGATTTGTTCGCGGGCCCAACCGAAACGCTGGTAATCGCCGATGACACCGTGGACGGCGAGATATGCGCCACCGATCT
>JAGVII010000750.1 GCA_020056155.1 Afipia sp. | reverse complement strand
CCTGACCGAACTCGGGCTGCCGCATCTCGTCTCGATCGGTATCGCCAAAGGCGAAGAACGCAAGCCGGGGCGGGAAACCTTGTACGTGCATGGTCATGCCGAGCCGCTACAATTGGCCCCAGATCACATTGGTTTCCACCTGATCCAGGAAATCCGCGACGAAGCGCACCGTTTTGCGATCGCCGGCCACCGAGCCCGGCGGGCCAAGGCCCGCGGACGCTCGAAGCTGGAGGACGTACCGGGCATTGGCCCAGCGAGGCGACGCAGCCTGCTGGCGCATTTCGGCGGATTGGATGGCGTCGTGGCGGCAACCGTGGAAGATCTCTGTCGTGCCGACGGGATTTCCAGACGCATGGCTGAAACCATATACGATCACCTGCACGCTCGCTGACAAACAATGCCGCTCAATATTCCGAACCTCCTCACCTGGGCGCGCATCCTTCTTATTCCCCTGTTCGTCGGCGTCTTCTACTCGCCACTGGATTGGCTCGCTCCCCGCGAACACAACTTCTGGGCGACCGCCATCTTTATTGCGGCAGCGGTAACGGACTGGTTCGACGGCTGGCTGGCCAGAAAGCTGGGCCAGACATCGGCATTTGGCGCCTTTCTCGACCCTGTTGCCGACAAACTGATGGTGGCGGCGGCACTGCTCGTGCTGGTTCAGTTGGGGCGAGTCGATGCTGTCATTGCATTCATCATCGTCGGACGAGAAATCGCCATTTCCGCCCTGCGCGAATGGATGGCTAAGATCGGCGCGGCCAGAAGCATCGCCGTCTCGTTCATCGGCAAGTTGAAGACGACGGCACAGATGATTGCCATTCCAATGTTGCTCTATCACGATCAACTGTTCTTCCTTGATCCGCAAAAGGTAGGGACCTGGCTCATCTATTGCGCGGCATTGCTGACGCTTTGGTCGATGATTTACTACCTGCGCAAGGCATGGCCGGAAATCGTTGCGCGAAGTCGTTGACACAAGATCGTCGCTAGTTATAATTCGCCTCCGTTCTGCGGGAGTAGCTCAGTTGGTAGAGCGATACCTTGCCAAGGTATAGGTCGAGAGTTCGAGACTCTTCTCCCGCTCCATATTCCAAGGGGGAAAGCGAATTTGCTTTCCCCCTTTTGACTTCAAGCCTGGATTTTCGGGCGCGGCGCGATGGCAGAGTGGTTATGCAGCGGCCTGCAAAGCCGTGTACCTCGGTTCGATTCCGGGTCGCGCCTCCAGAATTCCCCAGTTCCCGAGGGTTCAGCCCGGATGGTGAAATTGGTAGACACAAGGGACTTAAAATCCCTCGGCGCAAGCCATACCGGTTCGATTCCGGTTCCGGGCACCAACTGCCGTTAACGACGCCGTGATCGTCTTAAATCTTCTCTGTCTCGCTGGACATCGCTTCGATGGCTGGTTTGCATCCGTTGATGCTTTCGAGCAGCAGGCTGGCCAACATCTGGTCAATTGTCCACACTGCAACAGCACGGAAGTTCAACGGTTGCCGTCTATCCCTCACGTTGGCAGAAGCAAGAGCCTGATGCCTGGCACGGAGTCGAAAGGACTAAGTGACGATGTCGACCGCTTGTTGGAGGGGTTGCAGCGCATGGTTGATTCAAGCGAAGACGTGGGCGATCTTTTCGCCGATGAGGCGCGCCGTATTCACTACAACGAGGCGCCGGTCCGGAACATAAAGGGACTCGCCTCCGATGACGAGGTAGTTGGGCTGGTGGAAGAGGGAATACAGGTTCTGCCAATCCCAAAGAAGGGAACTCGCCACTAAGTGACATGGCACGCGCTTCTATTCACCTCGCAGTATACTTTACATAATATCTATTATGCGCGTCCCGGGTAACTTTCTAGGTGTTGCGAATCTTCAGCTTTCAGGCTATTCGACGACATTTTGGTCGTGCATTCCCGCACCGAATGCCAACCCTCGAATCCGAAACAGCTCGTCACGCGCAGCGGCAGCTTCCTCGAACTCCAGATTCTTTGCGTGCTCAAGCATGGCTTTCTCAAGCCGCTTGATCTCGCGCGCCAGCGCCTTTTCACTCATCGCTTCGTAGCGCGCTTGCTCTTGCGCCACCTTGAGATCGGTCACGGCGACTTCGTGATCGTAGACGCCGTCAATCATGTCCTTGATACGCTTCGTAATGCCCTTCGGCGTGATGCCATGAACGACGTTGTACTCAAGTTGTTTGGCTCGTCGTCGCGCTGTTTCAGAAATGGCGCGTTTCATCGACTCGGTAATCCGGTCGCCATACAGAATTGCCGCGCCATTCAGGTGTCGGGCCGCGCGGCCGATCGTCTGAATAAGGGAACGTTCCGAGCGCAGGAAACCCTCCTTGTCCGCGTCGAGAATGGCAACCAAAGAGACTTCGGGAATGTCGAGCCCTTCGCGCAGCAAGTTGATGCCGACCAGAACATCGAACTCACCCAAGCGCAGGTCGCGGATTATCTCGACGCGCTCAACGGTATCGATATCGGAATGCAGGTAGCGCACACGAACGCCGTTGTCGGCAAGGAACTCGGTAAGCTGTTCAGACAGCCGCTTCGTCAGGGT
>JAGVII010000128.1 GCA_020056155.1 Afipia sp. | reverse complement strand
TGAACCCGGTGCGATGCCAACGGACAATGGTGTCTGGCTTGACGATCGCCAACGCATCGCAAACTTTAGGAAACAACCGATAGAGACCGACGAATATCATTCGGTCGACGGCGCAGAAGGAGAGTTTCTTTGGGGCCGTCCGCCGCAGCACGTTTATTTGCTGCCGCAATGTCCAAATCTCTGCCTCGAGCGCTGCCCGCGACCGAAATAGATCGACAACCATCCGACCAATGAGCCTGAAAAGATCCCTCATTACACGACAACATCGCCCGATTCGCCGCCACCCGACAGCCGGTTTACGACAGTGACAAGCGTTTCTCGCATCGGACGCTGCGTCAGCTATTAGCGGCATAAACCTCCCGGTTGACTGCGGCTGGCTCGCGGGAACGTCGTGGAGCACCTATGGCGGGCTCAGGGAGGCGGAAGGCTGAGCGACGCCTCTGACGCGCCGCCGGTCGAGGGAGGTGAAAGGTATCGGCGAAACCGATGGCTTATGCCTTCGCCACGCGACCCATGCCGCATCCCTCGCTTGAGCTCCGGGAGAGCCAAAGCACTTCAGGCGTCGTACTTTCCATCCCAAGCCATCTCAAGAATTTGCATGGCCTCTTCAACCGTGGCGATGGTTCGCGGATTTGCCTGAACAAACGGATTGGCGAGCGAACTCTGCGCAATCCTCGGAAGCAATGATTTTTCCACTTTGAGATCGTGGAGATTCCGCGGCAGATCGAGCCGTGCGACGAGATCTGCAACAACCGCAACGGCACTCTCACCAGACTCACCGAGCGCGCTGGAAATCTCGGCGTACCTGTTTCCCACAGCGGCGAAGTTGTAGGCCAGCACAGCCGGCAACAAGACACAGGAGGTGTAGCCATGCGGCACGCCCGCCAATGCTCCCAGTTGATGACCAATGCCGTGAGACGCGCCGTAGCGCACCCGGCCAAGACCCGCCGCAGCGAGCCAGACACCCATCTGGCCCTCGGAGCGTGCGCGCCAGTCCTCCGGGTTCAGTTTTGAGTTCGGCAAGCCAAGCGCAAGTTGCCGCAGGCCATGCAGCGCGGTCCCGTCGCTGAAGGGATTTGCGTCGGGCGAAAGGAACCCTTCGACCGCATGATCAACGGCGCGCATGCCTGTCGACAGCCACAACCAAGGCGGCGTGAGTGTTGCGAGATGCGGATCGTAAATCACAGTGGCTGCGCAGAAATACGGAGCGCGGAACATGTGCTTGATTCCGCTTTCCGGATCGACGCCGCCGCCAATGACGCCGAACTCCGCCCCGGACAATGTGGTGGGAATTGCAATTGTCCGGTACGGCGGCAATTTGTCAGAGCTTCCGATTTGCGCCGCTGTATGACGCAGGAGTTCGCTTTCACTGGAGAGACCATGTGTCAGGGCAAGGGTCGCGATCTTGACTGAATCGATAGCGCTTCCACCGCCAATAACGACAACGAGATCAGGCCTCGCCGGTCCGATGATTTGCGCCAGTTTGGCGACCAATGGCAGCGGCACATGGGCTTCGATCAAATCGGAATGACCAACGCACACAGCACCCAACATCGAAATGACGTCCTGGACCTGGGTGGATTTTGTGAGACTGCGCGTTGAAACGACGAAGACCCGCTTGGCCCTTCTTCGCTCGACCTCGGCGATGACCGCTTCGGCAGCGGCGGCCTCGAAGACAATGCGATTCTGATCGATATAGTCGAAGGACCGCATCGGCAGTGGCCTCTCTCATGGCGCTTCAGGCAGCGCCGGTCTTGCCCGGCCAACCGACCGGCGCATCGATATCCAGACTTGCCAGCTCATAGCCACGACGAAAGTCAACGACGTGTTTGTCCATCCATTCGCGCGCAACCGCAGCGTCGCGGCTTCGGAGCGCCTGCAAGATCTTCTCGTGGGCAAAAACGAGTCGTTCTCCCGCGTTCAACCGGGAAAACACATTCAGAAATGCTGGGTAGAAGAGTTGACTAATTGGCTGGCGACAAAGCTGAAGCGCCCGGTTGCCAGATGCTGTCGCAATCAACTGGTGAAACTCGATATCGAGCTGCACCAGGCTCTTCTTGTCTGCGTAGGCCGCTCGTGTCTTCTCAACGTTCTCCTGCAGAGCGTCGAGGGTATCCTCCGAGATGCGTGTCGCGGCGCCCTCGACAAGCGCTGGCTCGATGCAGCGCATGCTTTCCCACAGCTCGAAAAAGGTAACCTCCTGCAGCACGATGGCCGCGGTTATCTTCGATGAAATATCGGCCTCGCGGGGTGCCGTAACATACAGAAGCTTTCCGCCGTCGTGCCGCCGAACCAATCCGTTCTGCTCAAGGACACGAATGGCTTCCCGGATGGTCGACCGGTGAACGCCAAGATCCTGAGCCAGGGTGGTCTCTGCGGGCACGCGATCGCCGACAGCCCACTCCCCAGAC
>JAGVII010000085.1 GCA_020056155.1 Afipia sp. | reverse complement strand
CCGAGACCGGCGCGGGTGTGCCGCGGCAGTGCCGCCAGATTCTCGCCGCCGAAACGGATCGTACCGTGCTTGGGCGCAAGGTGCCCCATGATCGAGCGCATCAGCGTGGTCTTGCCGGCGCCGTTGCGGCCGACGAGGCTGACCATGGCGCCCTCGGACAGGTGCATGGTGAAGCCGCGCAATGCGGGCATCGACTGGATTTCAACCGCGAGATTGTCGATATCGAGCAGCGGGCGGGCGGCGGTCATCGTGCGCCTCCTGTCACATAGCGGCGCACTTCGTTGTCTTTCAGCACGGTTGAAGGTTCGCCGTCGGCCAGGATGCGGCCGTTGTAGAAGGCGACCACGCGGTCGGCATACTTGCTGACGATATCCATGTCGTGCTCGACGAAAACGATGGTGGCGGCATCTTCCGAGACGGCGTGGATGACACGGTCCATCGTCGCGAATTTTTCTTCCGCCGAGACGCCGGACGTGGGTTCATCCAGCAGCAGCAGTTTCGGACGCCGCGCCAGCGCCATGGCGATATCGACCAGCTTGCGGACGCCGCCGGCCAGTTCGGACACCGGACGGTCCGCGTGACCGGCCAGACCGAAACGGTCGAGCAGTGCGACGGCCTTGTCGCGGCGGTCGCCGCTGTCCGCCGGCGCGGTTGCTGAAAGCCGTCCGCCTTCCGCGCTGGAGACGGCGACGGTGAGATTTTCCGCCGCGGTGAGTTCGATGAAGAGCTGCGGAATCTGAAACGAGCGCGAAATCCCCAGCCTGGCGACATCGCGCGGGGAGCGCCGTCCGATCGGCGAGCCGTCGAGTTCGATCGCGCCGCTGTCGGGCTTCATGTAGCCCGTCACCATGTTGACGAACGTGGTCTTGCCCGCGCCGTTCGCGCCGATCAGGCAGAGCTTCTGGCTCGCGGGAATATCGATGCTGATGTTGTCGGCGGCGACCACCGCGCCGAACCGCTTCTGCAGTCCGCGGACGGAAAGGACGGGCTTCATGAGGCCGCTCCTTTCCCGGCGGTTGCCGCTTCCGGCGGCGCTTCCGTGGTGCGTTTCCTCCGGTTCCAGAGCGATCCGATGCCGCGCGGCAGGAACAGGATCACAGCCAGCAGGAACAAGCCAAGCACGAGCTGCCAGGTATTGGGCAGATAGAGATTGGAGAACGAGCGCACCAGCTCGAGCACGAGGGCTGAAATGAACACCGCGGCGACGCTCTGCGTGCCCGCGAGCACCGCGATGAAGACGAATTCGCCGGATGTGGTCCAGTAGGCGAACTCCGGATCGATATGCCGCTGGGCCATCAGGGCAAGCGCGCCGCTGGCGCCGGCGAATGTTGCCGCGATGATGAAGTTGATGGTGACGATGCGGTTCGCGGAGGCGCCGAGATATTCGACGCGAAGGTTGTTTTCGCGCACCGCGAGGCTTGTCAGCCCGAACTGCGAGCGGAACAGGATCGTTGCGAAGATGCCCGCGAGGCCGGTGGCGATGACGGAGACCGCGTAGAGCATGAAGTCCGCTTCGCGCGGATCGTTGAACACCGCGCCGAACAGGGTGGGGCGGCCGACATTGAATCCGTCCGACCCGCCGAGCACGGTGGTCTTGACCAGCGCGCCGTAGAGCACCATCGACAGCGCGAGCGTCAGCATGCCGAAGAAGATGCCGGTGTAACGGGCAATGAGCGGGCCGATGACCAGTCCAAGCAGACCGCCGAACACCGCGCCGATCAGGACCTGCGCGACGGCATCCGTCAGGCCCCAGCCGTGGGCGATCAGCGCGACGCCATAGCCGCCTCCGGCATAGAACAGGCCCTGCCCGAACGAGACGTTGCCGGTGCGCGCCAGCACCACGATGCCGAGCGCAACGAGAGCCTTGGATGCGGCGACGGTGGCGAGCGACAGCGTCCACGCCGGAATGACGCGGCCGAACAGCACCGCGAGCACGACGAGGCCGAAAAGAACGAAGGGGTTTGTCGCGTACTTCATCAGATCCGCCTCGCGGTTTCACGGCGGAACAGGCCCTCGGGTCTGAACATCAGCACGGCGGCCATGATGAGATAGATCATGAACAGTTCGGCCTGCGGCAGCAGATGCACCGATGCAGCACGCGCCAGGCCGACAAGGATGGCGCCGACGGCGGCGCCTTCAACGCTGCCGAGGCCGCCGATCACCACAATGGCGAAGCTGAGAATGATGATTTCGGAGCTCAGTCCCGGCTGCACCGAAATCTTCGGCGCGGTCAGGCCGCCGGCCAGTGCAGCGAGCATGACGCCAAAGGCGAAGGCCAGCGCGTAGACGCGATTGATCTTCACGCCCATGCTGGCGCTCATCTCCGCATTGTGGATGACCGCCGTGACAATCTTGCCGGTGGTGGTGCGGTTGAGACCGAACCACACCGCGAGCCCGATGGCCGCCGACAGCGGGATCAGCATGAGATCGTAGCCGACATAGAACAGCCCGGCGAACTCGGCATTGCCGAACAGTTCGTAGGGCTGGTTGGCATAGATCGGATTGACGCCCCAGATCAGCTTGGTCGCGTCTTCGAAGATCAGGAACACGGCATAGGTCACGAGCAGCAGCACGACTTCATCGCGGCCATAGAACAGCTTGATCAGCCCGCGCTCCATCAGCAGGCCGACTGCAGCGGCGATGGCCGCCACCGACACCAGCATCAGGACAAAGCCAAGGCCCGGAGGAACGTTATGCGCGGCGGCCATGGTAACGGCGGTCGCAGCGAGATAAGCGCCCAGCGCGTAGAAGCCGCCGTGGGCAATGTTGAGAATCTTCAGCACGCCGAAGACGAGGGTTAGTCCCAGCGCCACGACGAAGAGCCATGATGCCTGGATCAGGCCATCGAGTATGATCGTGAGAAAAGTGTTCATGTGTCTTTCGTGCCGCGATGCCGGGATCACCTCTCCCCTGCGGGGAGAGGTCGGCGCGTAGCGCCGGGAGAGGGGGATCGGTATCCGAGCGGAAGCATCCCGTGCCCCTCACCCGAACCCCCTCCCCGGCGGGGAGAGGGGGCGCATGGTGTTCGAGGCGGCACGGGCGATCCGATCAGATCACTTGCACTTGTCGTTCTTCATTCCGCTCTTGATCCAGTCGATCGCCTTCACGCCCGGAGGCGGGTTGACGCATTCGGCTTCGAAGTTGACGATGTCGACCAGATCGACGCGCTTCTTTTCCGCGTTGTACTTGGTGCGGCTGAACGCGATCGGCTGGATGGCCTGATGGCCGTCACCGTTCTTCATCTGGATCAGGCCGCCCGGACTCTCCCATTCGGAGCCGGTCATCGCCGCGACCAGTTCATCGGTGCTGGGCTTTTTGCCGCCGTTCTTGGCCATCGCCTTCTCGACAGCGTTCTTCACACCGAGGATGGACTGCGTGACGCGGTAGGCTGCCTGCACGGGATAGACGCCGTAGGCCTTCTCGTAGCCGTTGAAGAACCACTCGTTCAGCGGGGTCTTCGGCGACATCAGGCCGTAGGCGCCGCGCGCGCCGATGATGACGCCGTCGGGCATCTTGTCGCCGAGCGGCGGCAGGACGTGGTCGGCGGCGCTGAGCACAAGCTGGCTGCGCTTGGCGAGGCCGCGTGGCACCGATTGCAGGATGAAGGCCTGCAAATCGCCGCCCCAGAGGCTCGAATAGACAACATCGGACCCGGCCGACACCAGCGCAGAAACTTCGGTGCCGTACTGGCCAGCGCCGAACTTCGGCAGCAGATCAGCGCCGAGCTTCGCATTGGGATAAAGCTGCGCCGCGGCCGCGACGAAGTCGGCCCGGCTGTCCTGGCCCCAGGCGTAGTCCTGGTTGATGGCCGAGAACGTATCCATCTTGATGTTCTTCATCTTCATGTAACGGATGAGCCCGACGTTATCCTGGGTGGCGTGGGCCGAGGTGCGGAAGACGTAATTGTATTTGGCTTCCTCGAAGATGCGCGGCGTTCCGCAGTCGAACAGGAACAGCGGCTTCTTCAGCTCTTCAGCGATGGGCGCGACCGCGAGGCAGTCGCCCGAGCCGATATAGCCGATGACGGCATCGACATTGTCGCGCTGATAGAGGTTGCGCAGCTCCTGCACCTGCTTGGTCGCGCCGCCGTTCTCGTCAATGATGACGGGCTCGATCTTCATGCCGCCGAAGCCGACTTTATTGTAGGGAGCCGGTCCCGCACCCTTGTTCAGTTCGCCAATGACGTATTCCGCCGCCTTGCCAGCCGGTACGCCAAAACTTTCAGCTGCCGGACCCGACAGGAAGGTGACGATTCCGACCTTGAAGGTGTCCTGTGCCGATGACGGGCCTGTGAGCGCCAGAAATGCGGCCGAGCAGGCCGTCAACATCCCAAGGGTTTTCTGAAAACGGGTTCGCGTGAAGCGCTTCATATTGTTCCTCCCGATTGTCCGGTCGCGCCGGCTTTTTGTGTCCGCACCCGTTTGCCGGGTGTCAGTCGTTCGATGACAGCTTAAGCGGGCTTTTGGCGCACGTCTATGATCCGGTTCGTTGGAGCATGCGACGAAAGCTTGCACCTCTAACGGGTTGGAGCCGTCTTGCAGAATTCGCACAAGGTATTTGCAGTAGCGCCAACCACGGCCGACGCTTTTCCATTCTGTCAGGTCAGCACGAGCATCGCATGTTCGTGTGGCGAACCGATTGCCGTGGCGGATCGTTGCGTCACGCGACGTTCTTTTTCCTGAGCTTGCCGTTGATCGCCTGCTTGCCGGAGGACGCGCGCGCGCGCCCGTATTTCTTTTTCGACAGTTTGAACTGCGTGTAACCCAGCACTTGCTGCATGGCTGCGCGCGCTTTTTCCGCGTTGCCCTCTCCGATGGCGCGGGCCGCGATGGCGTGGTTCGGCAGGTTTTCGTGAAACCAGCCCGGACTGCCGGTTGCGACCATAAAGACGGCGCTGAGAATGGTGTCGATGGCGCCGCGGAAACCCTGCAGCACCGGATTGTGCGTGGCGTCGATGAT
>JAGVII010000033.1 GCA_020056155.1 Afipia sp. | reverse complement strand
TTCTTCGGTACGTATTCACTGACCGCCGCGAAGAAGATTGGCGTCATGGCTGACTGGCCGATCCCCACCAGACACAGGCCGGCGAGCGATCCGATCAGGCTACCCTGAGTAAGGATGGTCACCAGCACGCCTGCGGCAGCAATCGCGGTTGTGAACAGAAAGTGCCATCGGCGCTCGCGTTGCTTGTCCGAGCTGCGGCCAATCAACACCATCCCGACGATGCCAAACAGCGCTGGAACGGATGACGCCATGCCGATCCAGAACAGATCAGTCACACCCCACGACTTGATCAGCGTTGGGGTCCAGAACAGCATCGCATAGGTGGCGCCGAGGAATACGGCGTAGATCAGCGACAGTGTGTAGACCTTTGGATCACGCAACAGTGCCCAAAGCGACCCGTGCGACGCCGACGCGACACATTGCTTGTCGTTGTCAAGATGATTGCGTAACGCTGCTTTCTCGGCAGAGGTCAACCAGTTGGCATCTTCCGGCTTATCCTTCAGATAGAGGAAAGCGAAGATACCAAGGAACGTTGCCGGCAAACCCTGTACCACGAACAGCCATTGCCAGCCGTAGTAGCCAAGAAAGCCGTTCATATACTTCATGATCGCGCCGGATGTTGGCCCGGCAAGCAGATAAGCGATCGCAGTCCCGGTCATGAAGATCGCGATGACCTGTCCGCGACGAGCTGATGGATACCAGAAGGTGAGATAAAGAATGATGCCGGGGAAAAAGCCCGCCTCGAATGCGCCGAGCAGGAAGCGCAGGATGTAAAACTGCGTCGGAGTCTGCACGTACATCATGGCCGAGGCGACAATGCCCCAACAGAACATAATGCGCAGCAGAGTCTTGCGCGCGCCGATTTTCTCCAGCATCAAGTTGCTCGGCACCTCAAACAGGAAGTATCCGAGGAAGAAAATTCCGGCGCCGAACGCATAAGCTTCGTCGCTGAACGTCAGCGTCTGCTTCATCTGAAGCTGCGCAAAGCCAATGTTGATGCGGTCGATGAATGCGATGATGTAGCAGACGATCAGCAATGGTAGCAGACGCCAGCTCACCTTGGAAAACAGCGCCTTGTCCGCCGCGCTCTGCATCATCACGGGTCCGCCTTGTCGTACTTGAGATGGGTCCATTTTTTCCTCCTTGGAAATCTTCGCGTTCAAGCGTCCGCCCGTTCTATTGCGGCGCTTCCCGTTGTCCGACGGCCGACTTCTTCTTTGAGGAAGTCTTGCCTGGTTCATTCAACAAAGTGAGATCGCCGCCGGAGATTTCGGCGGCTGTCGGCAGCGCCTCGATCTCGCGCAAGGCTGCCTTCAGATGCTCGATAAGTTCGTGTGACTCAGCCTGCGATAGCACGCGACGACAGGCCGTAACGCCCAAGTCGAGTAATCCGGCATAACTCTGTACCGTGATGTTCAGCGCGCTGCCGTGATAGGGGATCGAGACCGGGTAATAATGCATCATCCGCGCCCCGGCGACATAGAGCGCCATCGGCGGACCAGGGACATTCGAGATCAGGACATTGCCGACCGCCGGCAAACGGCTCGCCAGATTGGAGCGGCCCAGCAGCGATGCGAGCCCGGTCATCAGCCATGGCGATCCCGTGATCGGTATATCGACCCCGAGCACCGGCTTGAGTTCCTTCACCACCGCTTTAGCAGCCTCGGACGAGGCATGGATTGCTTTGAATCGTGCAGGTAAATCGTCGATGTCCGTAGCAAGGTCGACTCGCACCATCGACACCTGGTTGTTCATCGCGCTGTCGCCTTCCGAGCGCAAGCTGACCGGCACCATCGCGATCAGCGCTTCCTTGGGGAGCAGCCCACGCTCTTTCAGGAAATGATGAAGCGCGATACTGCACATCGCCATTACAATCGTATTGACGGTGCCGCCGACCCGCTTGCCGAGCACCTTTATCTCCGCCAGAGAGAGTGACAACGTGCTGTATGAACGCTGATTGGTGATCGAGTCGTTGAAGATCGTCTTAGGAGCAAGGCCAAGATTGAGCGAGCGGCTCCCGTTGCTCGTTCGTTGACTTGCGACGACGCCGGCGGCCGTACTGAAGGCCTTGGCTGCTGTCGGCATCAGTTCCGCGAGCTTGCGATATTGCTGCGCGGCATTGTTAGCGGCTGCCTGTAGCAACTCGGTAACGCCAAGCTGATACTTGCCACTTGTTCGCTTGCGCCGTGGTGGCGGCACATCGCGCATCTGCGGCGACGTGTCATAAAGTACCTTGGCGAGTTCGGCACCGGCCTTGCCGTCCACTCCGCTGTGATGCGCCTTGGTGTAGAGCGCAACCTGTCCATTTTCGAGCCCCTCGATGATGTACAGTTCCCACAACGGACGGCTACGATCGAGCAGGGTCGAGTGTAATCGCGCGATCAGCGTCTCGAGCTGTGCCATTGTGCCGGGACGACGCAACGTCAGGCTTCGCACGTGATAGTCGAGATCAATGTCGTCATCGTCGATCCACACCGGCTCAGCCAGTTCGAACGGCATTTGCGCCAGCTTGCGACACAAGACGGTGGCAAGATGAAACCGCTTGCCCAGCATTACCTTCACATCTTCGTAGTAGTCACCTTCGTAACCCTCGGGCAGGTCTATCAGCATCAGACTGCCGACATGCATTGGAGTTTCAGGCGTTTCGAGATGCAGGAACGAAGCATCCATGCTGCTGAGTTGATCCATCCTCATCCTCCCTTGACGTTTTGAAGCTGCGGACACCACCGCGCCGTTTTATCGCACCAGTGTTTCTGGCGCCTTCTCCCTTAC
>JAGVII010000521.1 GCA_020056155.1 Afipia sp. | reverse complement strand
CCGCAGGAACGCGGTTTATGGTTTCCAAAACGTAACGCTAGTGTCCCGTATCCGACGTTCGCTTCATTTTGCAGCGCGTCCTGGGCGAACGTCGGATACGAAAGGACACTAGCAAAACATAACTCTAGTGATCCTTTGGTTCTGACATTCGTAAAGTGCCTGCGAAGGACATAATACGAATGTTAGAACCGGATCACTCATTTACGAGTCCGGGCCGATCACGCCGATGCATGGTATTATGTTCATCAAGACATCATCGCTCGGCGATGTCGTGCATCACATGCCGGCAGTGACCGATGCGCACCGGCGCTGGCCCGACGCGCGGATGACGTGGGTGGTTGAAGACGCATTCGCGCCGCTGGCGCGGCTTCATCCAGCCGTCAGCGAAGTCATTCCTGTTTCGACGCGGCGCTGGCGATCCCAACTGTTGCGCGGGGCGACCTGGAACGAAGTGTCGGCTTTCAAGGCAAGATTGAAGTCGATCGGCGCCGAGAAGGTGATTGACACGCAGGGCCTGATCCGGTCGGCATTGATTGCGCGAACTGCCACGGGTGAGCGTCACGGTTACAACGCGTCGAGTATTCGCGAGCCGATGGCGTCGTGGTTCTATGACGTCAAGCATGCGGTTGCGCGCGATCAGCATGCAGTGACGCGCAACCGGCTGTTGACCGGATTGAGTCTGGGCTATTCGCCGGACGCGACAATCGACTATGGGCTGGTCAAACCGCCAATAGATGGCGGCGCTCCTTATGCCGTGTTGCTGCATGGAACGTCACGTGCCGCCAAGGAGTGGCGTGAAGTGGACTGGATCGGCACCGGCAAGTGGCTGCGCGGACAAGGTCTCGACGTGGTGCTGCCGTGGGGGAACGAACGCGAGCGCCTGCGCTGTGAACGCCTCGTGGCCGCGATTCCCGGAAGCCGCATCCTCGACCGCCAGCCGCTCGACGCGACGGCGAAAGTGATCGCCAATGCCGCGCTCGTAGTCGGCGTTGATACCGGACTGCTGCATCTGGCCGCTGCCTACAGCGTTCCGCTGATTGCCGTGTTTCTTGCAACCGATCCCGGTTTGACCGGCCCCGTCGGCAATGGTTCGATCACGGTGGTGGGCGGGAAGGATGTTTACCCCTCGTTCGAGCGGGTGATCGAAGCGGCGCAGAAACTGTCGCTCACGCCTTGATGCGCTTGGCGAGAATCGTTTCGACGTAGCCCGAGATGTCGGTTCCGGAAAACAGATAACCTTCAATGCCTGCTGCGGCACCCGCGTCGAGGTCGCGCTGCTTGTCTCCGATGACGAAGCTGCGATTCTTGTCGACCGGCCAGTGTTTCATGAGGTCGAGGATCATGCCCGACTGCGGCTTGCGCCAGTGGCACTCGCGCGTATAGGCCGGGATGGTACCGTCAGGATGATGCGGGCAATAGCGAAAGTCGTCGATGCGTGCGCCGTCGCGCGCGAGTTCGTCGCGCATCCAGTTGTGCAGCGCGCGAACATCATCCTCGGAGAAAAAGCCGCGCGCGACGCCGGACTGATTGGTGAAAACGAAAACGTAGTAGCCGGCATCGTTCAGCGCGCGGATCGCGGGGACGATGCCCGGCATCCAGCGCAGTCTGTCGCGGGTGCCTACATAGGCATCGTCGAGATTGATGACGCCGTCGCGGTCGAGAAACGCTGCGGGTTTCCTGACTGCGGTCATTTTGCTTTCGTCGTGGTGATCAGCGACTGCTCGACCTCGTCGCAGATCGCATGCATCACCATCATGTGAACCTGCTGCACAACGGGTGTATCGTCGGTCGGCGCGACAAAAAGATGGTCGCACGACGCGCGCATGCTTTCGCCCTTGGCGCCGGTGAAGCCGATGGTTGTAACGCCGAGATCGCGCGCTACCTTGAGCGCGGCAAGGATGTTCGGCGAACGGCCGGACGTTGTCAGCGCAAACATCACGTCGCCGCGCTTCGCAAGGCCTTGCACTTGACGCGCGAAGACCTGTTCAAAGCCGTAGTCGTTGGCGATGGCTGTCAACGCGGAGGTGTCGGTGGTCAGCGCGAT
>JAGVII010000601.1 GCA_020056155.1 Afipia sp. | reverse complement strand
GGGCCAAGGGGGCGGGAGATCAAGGAGCGACGAGGATGCCGCCGTGCCCGAGACCCGGCTGTTGACGCGCGCGCCCTGATCGGAGACTTTGCCGCCCGTGGATTGGAAAGAGTACGGGACGGCGCTTCATGATGCGGGCAGGGACTTCGGCCATTCTCATGGGCCTTTTGGGCCTCTTGGGCCTCTTCGCAGGTCTGGTGATGATGGCGATTCCGGCGCGCGCGCAGGCGCAGTCCGCTGCATCTCATGTCAACACAGCCGGTCACGATCATGGTCATGGTCACGGGCTCGCGGCAGACGAATTCTCCGCGCAGAGCCGCGAGGCCGTTCGGCGCACACCGCGCCGCGTGCGGATCTATCGCGGTTCGGCTTATCCCGGCCCGAATTCCAAGCGCGTCTGCAACGCCTACTACGAGCAGGAATACCGTCCGAGCGGGACCGTGATCGTGCCGCGCATGAACTGCTACTGGAGCGGCTGACGCGTCGTCCGCAAAAGCGGGCGCGGTCTGCGACTGGCATATGCACGGACCGTGAGGCGCCTCAGCCTTTCCGGCGTGCCGATCACCAATCACAATCCCCACAGCACATCGTCGGGAATACCGCCGTCGCGGTTGCGCGGCTGCTTTGCGTCGCGAAGTGCAATCGCATGCCGGCCAAAGCGCGTTCATCAATGCGGCACGGACATTCAGGACGTATTCACGTCGCTCTTCCTAGCCTGACCTCAACGTATTCAGGTGAAGGTAACGCGATGCGCCGGAATTCGTTTGAGACCTGCTCATCAAGGAGAATGTTCATGAAGATGAATGCCGGAACCATGTTTGGACTCGCGGCCATCATCGGCCTGCTTGCGGTGACCGCGCCGGCCGGCCGTGCGGAGGCCATGTCACCCGTCAATCCGGGCATCAGTTCGGCGGCGAAACAGGCCTCCGAAACCCTGACGACGGACGTGCACTGGCGCCGGCACCATCGTCATCGCTGGCATCGTCATCACGGCTGGCGCGGGCATCACGGCTGGCACCGGCGGCATCATGGCTGGCGCGGACATCATCGCTGGCACGGGCATCGCCACTGGTATCGCCGCTACTGGTCCTGATTGACGCTTCGGCCGGAGCAGCAGCATGATCAGGGATCGGTGAAGATCGATGCCATGATCTTGCTGCAAACCCGACGTCATCATCGATCCAGGCGAGCCGCGTCGGCGGCTTCGTTCGGGTCGCGCGTCAGCCGGGCGCCGTTGACGGAAATGAAACGGAAATCGGCGATGCGCGTTATCTTCAACGTGTCGAGCAACGATCGGAGGAGAACTGCAATGAGAAAGTTTGTGGGAGCCGCGGCCGTCGCTGCCGCTCTTTCATTGGCGGGCTGGATGTCGCTCGGGCCCGCGAGCGCCGCGCCGCCGGCCTCACCGCGTCACGATGCGCGGCTGGCGGATGAAGCCAAGCCGACGGATGTCAGCGCGCGCCGCCGCCATTACCGGCGCTACGGTTATTATTATGGGCCGCGTTACTACAGACCGCGTTACTACCGACCATATTACCGGCCGTACTATCGCCCCTACAGGCCGTATTACGGTTACGGATATGGCTATCGTCGTCCGTACTATCGGCCCTATTACCGGCCGGCTTACTATCGGCCCTATTATCGTCCGTACCCTTACTACGGGTATGGCTTCGGCCCCCGCTTCTATGGACCCGGCATCAGCATCGGTTTCGGCTGGTAATCCGGACGGATCGCAAACGAAAACAGGCGCCCGAAAGGACGCCTGTTTTTGTTTGATCGATCGTGATCGCTGCGGCTGGCTCAGCTCGCGTGCCACTCGCGGATGTCGACGAAGTGTCCGGCGATCGCGGCGGCAGCGGCCATCGCAGGCGACACCAGATGGGTGCGGCCCTTGAAGCCCTGACGGCCTTCGAAGTTGCGGTTCGAGGTCGAGGCGCAGCGTTCTTCCGGCGACAGTTTGTCGGGATTCATCGCAAGACACATCGAGCAGCCCGGCTCGCGCCATTCGAATCCGGCCTTGATGAATATCTTGTCGAGCCCTTCGGCCTCGGCCTGCTCCTTCACAAGCCCTGAACCCGGCACGATCATCGCGTTGAGGTTGCCGTTCACGGTGTGACCGGCGACGACCTTCGCGGCCGCGCGCAGATCCTCGATGCGGCCGTTGGTGCAGGAGCCGATGAAAATGCGGTCGAGCTTGATGTCCGTGATCCTGGTGCCGGCCTTGAGGCCCATGTAGTCGAGCGCGCGCTGCTTCGACAATCGCTTGGCTTCGTCCGCGATCTTCGCAGGGTCCGGCACGAAGCCCGAGATCGACACGACGTCCTCGGGCGAGGTGCCCCAGGTCACGATCGGCGGCAGCTTTGCTGCATCCAGACGGATCTCGTGATCGAAGTGCGCGCCTTCGTCGGTGCGCAGCGTATCCCAGTAACGCAGACCGGCTTCCCATGCGTCGCCGGTCGGCGCCATCGGACGGCCCTTGAGGAATTCGTAGGCCTTCTCGTCGGGCGCGATCAGGCCGGCGCGCGCGCCGCCTTCGATCGACATGTTGCAGACCGTCATGCGGCCTTCCATCGACAGCGAGCGGATCGCTTCGCCGGCGTATTCGAGCACGTAGCCGGTGCCGCCCGCGGTGCCGATCTCGCCGATGATCGCGAGAATGATGTCCTTCGCGGTAACGCCGTCGGGCAACGCGCCATCGACGGTGGCGCGCATGTTCTTGGCCTTCTTCTGGATCAGCGTTTGCGTCGCGAGCACATGCTCGACCTCGGAGGTGCCGATGCCGTGCGCCAGCGCGCCGAACGCGCCGTGCGTCGAGGTGTGGCTGTCGCCGCACACGATCGTGGTGCCGGGCAGCGTGAAGCCCTGCTCCGGACCGATCACATGCACGATACCCTGACGCTTGTCGTACTCGTTGAAGTACTCGACGCCGAACTCGCGCGCGTTCTCGGCCAGCGTCGCGATCTGCTCGGCGCTTTCCGGATCGGGATTGGGCTTGGAGCGGTCGGTGGTGGGAACGTTGTGGTCCACCACGGCGAGGGTCTTCTTCGGCGCGCGAACCTTGCGGCCGCTCGTGCGCAATCCTTCGAACGCTTGCGGCGAGGTGACCTCGTGAACAAGATGGCGGTCGATATAGAGCAGGCAGGTGCCGTCATCGGCCTCATGAACCAGATGGTCGTTCCAGATCTTGTCGTAGAGGGTCGTCGCTTTGGCCATTTTGAGTTGTCCGGATGGGTGGTTGGGGCCTCTGGGCCACCAGTAATCTGTTCCGCCTTTTTACTCGCTTAACTCTCAAGGGGAAAGTATCCTGACCACATAATAGCTTATGCAGGATGGCACAATGTCTCCACGCCCGCCGGTTGCACCCTATCTCACCGTTTCGCCTGCCGCCGGCGCCATCGCCTTCTACACCGCCGCTTTCGATGCCAAGCAGAAGGCGCTGATGCCGGCGATGGACGGTTTGCGCATCCTGCACTGCGAACTCGAGATCAACGGCGGCGCGCTGTTTCTGTCCGACGCGTTTCCTGAATTCGGCACCGCACGTACGCCGCTGCCGGGGGAGCCGGTGACGATGTCGGTCAGCCTCGAGTTCGGAACGGGCGAACAAGTCGACGAGGTGTTTACGCGCGCCACCAAATTGGGAGCGAAAGGCGAGGTCACGCCGACCTACTCGTTCTGGGGCACCCGGACTGCGATCGTGCGCGACCCGTTCGGGCATCGCTGGATCATGAACGGGCCGCTGAAGCAGAAATAGGCGCTGCCGAACCCGATTCAGACAACAAAAAAGCGCGGCGATGAGCCGCGCTTTTTACGTAAAACATCAAGTGCTGCGCGATTACTTGCCCGAAGC
>JAGVII010000386.1 GCA_020056155.1 Afipia sp. | reverse complement strand
TTGTTGCTGATGGCGAGCAGTGCGTCGGTCGAGGTGGTGATGTAGCCCAGATACTCGCTCTGCTTCGGCGTCATCGGCCCGGTCGACGGATCGCCGAGGAAATGCGCAAAGCCGATGATCGAGGTCAGCGGCGCGCGCAGTTCGTAGGACATGTGATGGACGAAGTCGATCTTCATCTGGTCGGCGGCTTCCAGCGCCTCGTTGCGTTCGCGCAGCGCGCGCTCGACGTTCACGGTGTCGGTAACGTCCTGGAAGGTCAGCATGGTCGCGCCATCGGGCAGCGGCATGGTGGTGCAGTCCAGCACGCTGCCGTCCTTGCGCTCGAGCTTGAGCGGAACCGAAATGCGGTCGTCAATTCCGGTGATGGCGGCGCGCAGGGTCTGCCAGGTCGCGTCGTCGTCGAACAGCGGCCGGCACCACTGCTCGATGGC
Source organism: Afipia sp. (assembly GCA_020056155.1). Lineage (GTDB taxonomy): Bacteria > Pseudomonadota > Alphaproteobacteria > Rhizobiales > Xanthobacteraceae > Afipia. The sequence continues at coordinate 1,652 of JAGVII010000386.1, read as the reverse complement.
TTCGATGTGCGGCTGCTGCGCCAGCTGTTCGGGGGACAGTTTCCACATCCGCGCGAAGGGCGGATTGAACAGCTGCGCGCGGCCGTTGCTGCCGAACACGGCGACCGCTTCCGCCAGATTGTCGAGCGTTTCGCGCTGAACCCGGATCAGGCCGTCGTTCTGCCGCGCCAGCTTCAGGCCTTCGGTGACGTCGTCGAACAGATAGGTGACGCCGCCTTCCGGATTGGGCGTGGTGACGACGCTGAGCGCACGGCCGTCCGGCAGGTACCAGGTATCCTTGGCGGGTTCGATGGCGCGGTAGGCTTCGAACAGCTTGTTCTTCCAGGCGCGGAAGTCCGGCTGCTCGGGAATCTTGCGGGCGACGCGAAGCCGGTCGATCACGCTTGAATCGTCCGGATTGTCGTCGAGAAACGCGCGGTCGAAGTCCCAGAGCCGGCGGTAGGAATCGTTGTAGAAGGTCAGCCGCCGCGCGGCGTCGAACACCGCCACGCCCGACGAGAGCTGATCGAGCATCCGGCGATGGGCTTCCGCCATCCGCTCAAGCGCGGCGCGCAGGCTGGCGGCTTCGGTTGTATCGACGGCGATCCCGGCGCTGCCGCCCGCCACGTTGAGGGCGTGAATATCGAAGATGCGGCGCTGACCGCCGGTCACAATCGGAACGCGTGCTTCGAAGGCATTCTTGTCCGCAAGGGCCCGCGCCATGTTGGCACGATCATCATGGTCCAGCAGTTCGAGATTGCGTTCGATGGCGTCGGACACCGAGGCGGCATCGGTTGCTTGCGCATAGGCGGCATTGGCAAAGCTGAGTGCGCCGTTGCTGCGGCGGGCCCAGACCGGCAGAGGAACAGCCTCGGCGAATGCGCGCAGCGCGCCGGTTTCTTCCATCAGGTGATTGTGCCGGATGTTGAGTTCAGCAAGTTCCATCCGCACTCCGGAGAGTTCGCGGATCCGGACGATGGCCTGGCCGCCGATGGCGCGGCCCATTGCCTCGATGGTGCGCCCGGCGGCGGTCGACAGATTGAGCTGGAAGCCTTCGCCGGCCTCGCGCAGGTTGTCGATGGCGTGATCCATCGCAAGCGCCTGTTCCGGAAGCAGCCAGCTTCCGAAGGCGAGAATCCGCTGCGGGCTGAACGGGGCTGCGCTCTGCGGCATCAGCATAGCCACGTCGCCGCTGATGTCGGGGCGGTCTTCGCCCGCCGCCCATGAGATCAGCACCTGCGGTTCGGCAAACAGCAGCGCGCGAAAGCGATCCGCCTCGAGCTGCAGCGCCTGATTATCCGACAGCAGACGCGATTCGATACGTGCGGCGCGCAGCCGGGTACGCATCAGCAGGATCGCCGCGACCACGGAGAATCCGAGGACGGCTGCTGCGACGCTCAGCGCGGCAATTTCCTGACGGTCGATGCTTGCGAGAAGCGAGAGTGCGTTCTGGAAGACCTCATCGCGCGCGAAAGCGGGCGCGATGCCGATCAGCACCGCCGCACCAAGGCCAACCGCGCCTCCGCGCACAATCGAAGTGCACGACAGCAAGGTCCGCCGCATCCCCTCGATCACGCCTGACATGATCTATCCCAACTGCCGCACACGAATCGAACGACAATATCCTCAACAGGAGTCGCCGGGTAAGAGTCCAGACCGTGAACGTGAATCGC
>JAGVII010000365.1 GCA_020056155.1 Afipia sp. | reverse complement strand
TTTTGAACGGGACGTGATCGCCTTTTTCGCCATGATCCCGGTATAGGCATGATCCCGAAACGAGGGAACCGGTTTTCGGAAGCGGCCATGCCGGAAATGCGCTAGAGTACCCATCATGGATGAGCGCAACGGTTTCGATCCTCAACCCATCGCGGACACGCCGCTGTTCTGCGCGCGGCTGACGCCGCATCGCTCGCTCAGCCGCGGGGGGTTTATCGCGCTGATGGCGTTTGTCACTGTGGTCAGTTTCGCGGCGGGCATCATGTTCCTGATGATGGGCGCGTGGCCGGTGTTCGTGTTTTTCGGACTCAACGCCCTGATCATCTACTGGGCATTCAAGGTGAACTTCCGCCGCGCCGCCGCCACCGAGGACATTCTCGTCACGCCGTATGAAATCCGCGTCCGCCGCGTCAGCCATCGCGGGCATGTCGTCGAATGGACGCTCAATCCGCTGTGGGTCCGGCTCGAGCAGAAAGCCCACGCCGAGTTCGGCATCGAGAAGCTTTATCTCGTCTCCCGGGGCCGCCGCCTCTCGATCGGAAATTTTCTCGGACCGGACGAGAAAGCCAGTTTTTCCATTGCGTTACGAGAAGCCCTCCAGGCCGCCAAGCGCGGCCCGACTTACAATCCGGTGACCTGATCCCGAAATCGGGAAACGGGTGGTTGCGTCGAAGCATGCGGCCTAGATCATGATGGACACCGCATAATGGACGCCGCCATGATGACTACAGCGATGAAATCCATGCTCACCGATCTGCAACTGGCAAAGCCGTCCAAGCAGGGCGCGGCGCTGCGCGACTACGATTCGGTGCGCCGCGCCATCGGATTCATCTCCGAACGGTGGCGCACGCAGCCGACCATCGAGGCGATGGCCGACGCCGCGCATCTGACGCCCGACGAACTGCATCATCTGTTCCGGCGCTGGGCGGGCCTGACGCCGAAGGACTTCATGCAGGCGCTGACCCTCGACCATGCCAAGCGTCTGCTGCGCGATTCCGCCAGCGTGCTGGATGCGGCGTATGACTCCGGCCTTTCCGGTCCGGGCCGGCTGCACGATCTGTTCGTGACCCATGAGGCGATGTCGCCCGGCGAATGGAAAAAGGGCGGCGAGGGCATGACGCTGCGTTATGGTTTTCATCCCTCGCCGTTCGGCATGGCCATCGTCATCGCCAGCGAGCGCGGCCTTGCGGGTCTCGCGTTCGCCGACGAGGGCGAGGAAATGCCGGCGCTGGCCGACATGCGGCGGCGCTGGCCGCTGGCGAACTATATCGAATCGTTTGCCGACACCGCGCCGTTCGCAAAACGGATTTTCGATTCCTCGCAATGGCGCGCCGACCAGCCGCTGCGCGTGGTGCTGATCGGCACCGACTTCGAGGTCCGGGTGTGGGAAACGCTGCTGAAAATTCCGATGGGCCGCGCCACCACCTACTCGGATGTCGCGTGCAGGATTTCCTCGCCGAAGGCGTCGCGCGCGGTCGGCGCCGCGGTGGGCCGGAATCCGGTCTCGTTCGTGGTGCCGTGTCACCGCGTGCTCGGCAAGAGCGGCGCGCTCACCGGCTATCACTGGGGCATCACGCGCAAACGCGCGATGCTCGGCTGGGAAAGCGGGCAGGCGGCAGGAGAATAAGATACCGCGTCGTCCCCGCGAAAGCGGGGACCCATAGCCACCGAATTCACGTCAGAACCACGGTATTTGAAATCATTGCCTTCAACCATCGCGATCTAACGACAGCTTAGGGAATATGGGTCCCCGCTTTCGCGGGGACGACATCGAATGGAGACCTACCCCGCCAGATCCACGACCGACGCCACCGTGGCATCGGCGTTGAGCCGGTAGACCACCGGCGCGCCGGTGCCGAGTTCGCGCTCGATGATCTGCTTCGGCGTCAGCTTTTCCAGCACCATGATCAGCGCGCGCAGCGAATTGCCGTGGGCCACCACCAGCGTGCGCTGGCCGCGCAGCACGGACGGCAGGATTTCCTGCACGTAGTAGGGCAGCGTGCGCGCCAGCGTGTCCTTCAGGCTTTCGCCACCGGGTGGCGGCACGTCGTAGGAGCGCCGCCAGATCAGCACCTGCTCCTCGCCCCACTTGGTGCGGGCGTCATCCTTGTTGAGACCGGACAGATCGCCGTAGTCACGCTCGTTCAGCGCGAGATTGCGCGTGATCGGAATTCCGGTCTGGCCCATTTCCTCGAGCGCGAGATCGAGCGTGTGCTGGGCGCGCGTCAGCACCGAGGTGAAGGCGACGTCGAAGGTCAGCCCCTGCTGCTTCAGCTTGCGGCCGGCGGCGACGGCTTCCTTGACGCCAAGCTCGGTGAGGCCCGGATCTTTCCAGCCGGTGAAAAGATTCTTCAGATTCCATTCGCTCTGGCCGTGACGCACGAGGACGAGAAGACGGTCGCTCATTCTTTTGATTCCGGTTGTTGAAATAGTGACGCCCTAACAGTCAATCGTCATTGCGAGGAGCAAAGCGACGAAGCAATCCAGTCTTGGCCCTGCCGCTTCTGGATTGCTTCGCTGCGCTCGCAATGACGGTGATCCAAATTCATCTTGTCTGGTTGCTGCCGAGACCGAGCACGTCGGTCATCGAATAATGTCCGGGCTTCCTGCCCTTGGCCCACATCGCCGCCTTCAGCGCGCCGCGCGCGAAGATCATGCGATCCTCCGACTTGTGCGCCAGTTCGATCCGTTCATAGGGACCGGCGAAGATCACCGTGTGATCGCCCGTGGCGGTACCGCCGCGCAACGTCGCAAAGCCGATGTCGCCCGGATTGCGCGCACCGGTATATCCGTCGCGCGAACGCACCGAGCGCTGTCCGAGATCGATGCCGCGGCCGTCAGCCGCCGCCTGCCCGAGCAGGTAAGCGGTGCCCGAGGGCGCGTCGATTTTCTGCCTGTGGTGCATTTCGAGAATCTCGATGTCGAAATCCTCGTCGAGCGACTTCGCAACCTGCTTCACCAGCGCGGCCAGCAGATTAACGCCCAGGCTCATGTTGCCGGACTGCACCACGATGGCCTGCGAGGTCACGCTCTGGATGACCGCGTTGTCCGACGCCGACAGGCCGGTGGTGCCGATGACGTGGACAAGACCGCGCTGGGCGGCAATGGCGACATTGGCGATCGTTGCGGCGGGCACGGTGAAATCGAGAATGCCGTCGGCGTTCTTCGACAGGGTCCAGAGATCGCCCGAGAGTTCGATGCCGTTGGCGGGAAGGCCGGCGAGCACGCCGGCATCCTGGCCCAGGAGCTCGGAGCCCGGCGCTTCCAGCGCCCCGGCGAGCGCGACGCCCTCCGTCTCGGCAATGGCGCGGATCAGGGTCCGGCCCATCCGGCCCCCGGCTCCAGCAACGATCAGGCGCATATCGGCCATTTCCAGCCCTCAAAACCCGGTTCAATACTCGTTCTGGCGGTATAGCGGCGCGGGGCCACGGCGGCAACCGCAGCCGCCCCGCGTGGATGCCTGCCCTGCACGGCTGGACACCCCCGTCCGGAGTCATGCAAGGGTCACGCGGCGGACCTATTGAGGAACACCCGAAGGAAACCATCCATGCGCCTGCTCCCTGCCGTCACTGCCGCGATGCTCACGATCGCAACTTCATTTTTGCCCGCATCGGCGGCGGAGCGGATCGGCGGCGACAACGCCTTCTCGTTCGTGGCGCTCGGCGACATGCCCTACAACCTGCCGGACGACTATGCGAAGTTCGACCGGCTGATCGCCGCGGTCAACGCGCTGAAGCCCGCCTTCACCCTGCACATGGGCGACATCAAGTCCGGCGCGCTGCCGTGCAGCGACGAGGTTCTGAAAAATTCCTACGACCAGATCCAGACATTCGAGGGCGCGCTAGTCTACACCATCGGCGACAACGAGTGGATCGACTGCCACCGCAAGGCCGCCGGAGGCTACAATCCGCGCGAGCGGCTCATGAAGCTGCGCGAGATATTTTTCGCGGCGCCGGCGAAGTCGCTTGGCAAGACGCCGCTCGATGTGGAGAGCCAGGCGCTGCTGATGCCGGAGTTCTCGACCTATGTGGAGAACACGCGTTTCGCGAAAAACGGCGTGATGTTCCTCACCGCGAATGTGCCGGGCTCCAACAACGGATTCGAGGCGCATGACCCTGACGCGGTGGCGGAGTTCTTCGCGCGCGACAGGGCCAACATCGCCTGGATCGATGCAGGCTTCGCCAAGGCGAAGGCCGACAACGCCAGGGCCGTGGTGCTGTTCATGCAGGCGGAGTTCAACGAGGCGCGATTTCCGAACGGAGCAATGCCACGCCAGTCCGGCTTCACCAGACTGCTCGACGCCATTGAGGCGGGCGCGACAAGCTTCGGCAAACCCGTGCTGCTGATCCACGGTGACGAGCATTATTTTTCGATCGCGCCGCTGCGCAACAGCAAGGGCAAGCCGATCCCCGGCGTCAACAAGCTGATGGTCTATGGCGACAAGCTGGTCCACGCCGTGCGCGTGCTGGTCGATCCCGACAGCAGCCACGTGTTCGGTTTCGTGCCGCTGATCGTGCCCGAGA
>JAGVII010000091.1 GCA_020056155.1 Afipia sp. | reverse complement strand
GATTGAACCGCCCGGACGTCGGCTTCTGATCCGCTACGCTTACCAAACACGACGATAACTCCACGCGATAGTCTATTTGGCCCGGAGCTTTCCGAGCAAAGGCGATAGGAACGAGCTGCGCGGCTTCTTGGCTTCGCCGCGGCCGGTCAGCCGCTGCGCAATCTGCAGGAACATCTCGGAGGTCCGGTGGTTGGCCGCGATCTCCGCGATCATCTGACCGTTGTTCGCCGCCGCGCCGAAGATCTGCGGCTCGAAGGGAATGGTGACGATCGGCTGGCTTTCGATGGCCTTGGCGAATTCGCTGGTACTGATTTCCGGCCGTTTCGGAACGCCCGCCTGATTGATGCAGTACAGCGGCGGCCGGTCGTTGGGCCGCGCGGCTTTCAGCGTGTCGAACATGTTCTTGGTATTGCGCAGATTGGCGAGGTCGGGGGTCGCGACGATCAGGATGTCGTCGGCGCCGACCAATGCGCGCTTGGTCCATCCGGACCATTGGTGCGGAACGTCGAGGACGATGCAGGGCATCGTCGTACGCAGCGTATCGAAAATCGAATCGAAGGCCTCGGCGCCGAAATCATAGACGCGGTCGAGCGTCGCCGGCGCGGCAAGCAGGCTGAGATGGTCGGTGCACTTGGACAGCAGGCGGTCGACGAAGGCGGTATCGATCCGGTCCGGCGAGAAGACGGCATCGGCGATGCCCTGCGGCGGATCCTGGTTGTAGTCGAGGCCGGCGGTTCCGAAGGCAAGATCGAGATCGGCGACAACCGAATCCAGCGCGAGATCGCGCGCGATCGCCCAGGCGACGTTGTGGGCCACCGTGGAGGCGCCGACGCCGCCCTTGGCGCCGACGATGGCAATGATCCGTCCCACGGCCTTGGCCTCGGGCACCGAAAACAAACCGCAGATCGAGCGGACGACGTCGAGCGGGGCGGCGGGCGCGATGAGATAATCGCTGATGCCGCGCCGGACGAGTTCGCGGTAGAGCACGACGTCGTTGACGCGGCCGATGACGATCACGCGCGTGCCGGCGTCGCAAACCGTGGCAAGCTGGTCGAGCCCCGAAAGGATGTCGTTGCGGCCCTCGGTTTCCAGCAGGATTACGTTCGGAGTCGGCGCGGTCCGGTAAGCCTCGATGGCCGCCGCCATGCCGCCCATCTGAATCTTGAGATGCGCCTTGTCCAGCCGCCGGTCTTCGCCGGCGGACTGCACAGCCGCGGCGGTTTCAACCGTTTCGCAGAATGCCTGGACGGACACGCGCGGAGCCGGCGCGATGTGTTCCTCGGCGGCGGAAGAGCCGGTCCCGTCTTCCTGATCTTGGCGCGCGTAACTAATCATTTGCCCACATTGCTGATTTGGTTTTTCTCTGGATCAGGATAGACCGTGGCCGTGCTTTCGCCCCTGCGATACTTGTCCATCACGACAGTCCGTCGGCCGGTGTAGGCAGCGGTCTCTGAGCGCGGCTGAACCAGATCCGATGGATTGGCGACCATGGCCGCGAGATTGCGCTGCTGCGCGCAGCCGAAATTGTAATAGGGACGATTTTCGAGATAGCCCTTGTTCTTGATCGACGGGCCGAGGTCTTCGGGCCACGTGCCGCACGGACCGGCATCCGCCGTGATCCGCGGATAGTTGACGCGGATGGTTGCAAACAGCCGGGGATCGGTCGGGCGATAGTTCCTGACGATGATGCCGCGCGGCGGCACGCCGGCTGCGGCCAGAATGGCCTTGATCTCGCGCAATGAATCGGTAGCAACACGGGCGTTCGGCGTGTTGACCGGCATATCGATGATGATCCCGCCCGTGCCTTCGCGCAGCCAGGTTTCCGCAAGACCCGCGATGTCCGAGCGCTGTATCGAGGTAAGTCCGCCGCGCCCGTGACCGACGAAGACTTCGGTGGCGCGGTTCGCCTCCTGAATGACGATCGGGTGGCGCAGGCGATAGTCGTTCGGAACGCTGCCGGTCACAGTGTCCTGGTTCGTATGCGTGCAGGCTCCCAAAGCGGCAGACGCCCCGAGGAGGGCGGCTGCTATCCGCAGGCTTTGCTTGAGATCGGGTACTCGCTTCGTCATTGCTACTGTCCTTGTCCCATCTCAATCAGTGATGAAGCCGTAAGTGCCGCGGTATTTGCGGCCCGGTTCAGCACGGCCGGGAACTCCGTAGATGCGGTTGATGGTGCCTAGCAGATCGGCCTGCGGATCAGACGAGTCGGCAAATCCATCGTCTGGCCGCGAAAGGTCCTTCTGCGCGACGGCGCGGACCACATAGGGGGTCACCAGCACCATCAGTTCGGTATTGTTGTTGACGAAGTCGCGGCTGCGAAACAGCGTTCCCAGCACCGGCAACTGCGACATTCCGGGCAGACCGTTGATTGCCTGCTTGGTCTGCTCCTTGATCAGGCCGGCCATCACCATCGAGCCGCCCGACGGAATTTCGAGCGTCGTATCGGCGCGGTTGACCTTGATCGCCGGGATCGATGTGCCGCTGATCGTGACCGAATTTTCCTGCGACAGCTCGGACACTTCGGTGCTGACGCGCAGGCTGATCCGGCCTTCGCTCAGAACGACCGGGGTAAAGCCGAGTGCGATACCGAATTTCTTGAAAAGAATCTGCGTCGTACAAATGCGCGTGTTGGGATCGCAGGAGTTGCCGCCGGGCACGGGGAATTCGCCGCCGGCGAGGAAGTTGGCGGATTCGCCGGAGATCGCGGTCAGGCTGGGCTCGGCGAGCGTTCGGATGACGCCGGCGTTTTCCATCGCGCGCAAGGTTGCCTGTACCGACGGAACGACACTGCCCGCGGAGGTGATCGTCTTGCCAAAGCCGCCGACGGCGGTGTTGCCGTCCACAAGAGCGCGACCGTATGCCGTAAACGGATTCGTGTTGTTGAAGTTCACCACGGCGGTGCCGTAGTTCATCGAGGCGCTCAGATCGACGCCGAGCTGTTTGATGATGTTTCGCTGCACTTCCGCGACGGTGACCTTGAGCATGACCTGATCGCGGTCGCGCACCGTGATGCTGTTGACGACCTTGTCCGCGCTGCCGGCGAGGCG
>JAGVII010000101.1 GCA_020056155.1 Afipia sp. | reverse complement strand
TCGATGCGGCTGATGTGCCGTGTGCGCCGATCCTGCGCCGGGGTGAAATCATCGGCAATGATCAGGTGGTGGCCCGTCGCTTGATTGAGGAATTCGACCAGCCGACAGTTGGCCGCGTGCGTCAGCCGAAGCCGGCGGCGATCTTCGAGGTCAACAAGGCAGCCATCGGCGGTCCGGCGCCTCGCGTCGGCGAACACTCACGTTCGGTGTTGCGCGATCTCGGCTACAGCGACAGCGCTATTGACGGGATGATTGCCGACAAAGCGGTCAGGGCTGCGGGGTAAGAGAGACGAGCGGTTTCAGTTTCTGGAGAATAAAGAGTGACGGACAAAATGAAGGTAGCGCTTCTGGTTGGCGCAGGCGATGCTATCGGTGCTGCTGTTGCGCAGAGGTTCGCCAGAGGCGGTTACGCTGTCTGCGTCGCGCGGCGCGATGCCGCCAAGTCGCAGGGACTTGTCGATTCGATGAAGGCGGAGGGTTACAGCATTCGCGCTTACAGCGTGGATGCGCGCAAGGAAGAGGAAGTCCAGAAACTGTTCGCGGATGTCGAGAAGGAGGTCGGTCCGATCGAGGTTTGTCTCTTCAACGCCGGGTCGAACGTCAGCAAGCCGTTGCTGGAGACAACGGAGAAGCTGTTTTTCAAGGCCTGGGAACTTGCTTGTTACGCAGGCTTTCTTGTGGGTCGTGAGGCAGCGAAACACATGTCAACGCGCGGAAGAGGGACGATCCTTTTCACCGGCGCGACCGCTAGTATTCGGGGCGGAAAGGGCTTTGCGGCATTTTCGGCGGCGAAGTTTGCCTTGCGCGCTGTCGCCCAGGCGATGGCCCGCGAGCTTGGACCGAAGAATATCCATGTCGTCCATCTTCTGATCGACGCGGGCGTTGACAGCGAAGCCATTCATCAGCGCATGAAGGCAGCAACCGGAATCAGCGCCAGCGAGATCCCAGCCGACAGCCTGACTAAAACCGCGTCCATCGCCGAAGCGTACTGGTTTACTCACCAGCAATCCAAAGACGGTTGGACTCATGAACTCGATCTGCGTCCATCGGCGGAGACCTGGTAAATGGCAGACGAACTCATCCTCTGGGGCGTGGGCACGACGCGGACGATCCGCGCGCATTGGGCGCTTCACGAACTCGATCTTCCGTATGCGTCGCGGCCCATTCTTCCACGATCGGGCGAGACGAAGACGGTGGAATATACCGCGCTGAATCCGCGCCAGAAGATTCCGCTTTTGCAGGACGGCGATCTGACCATCGGAGAAAGCGCAGCCATCGTCGCGTACCTCGCCAACAAACATCGGAGAGCCGATGGCAATCTTGTTCCGGACTGCCCGAAGCTTTACGCGAAGTGGCTGGAATGGTGCTTCTTCATCGTGACGGAACTAGATTCAACCAGTCTCTATGTCATGAGGAGGCACGGCACCAATCAGGGGCTGGCGCATATCTATGGTGATGCGCCGCATGTCGTGACGAAGGCTGGTGAGTATTTTCGCGAGCAACTCCGGCACGTCGATGTCGCTCTGTCGGATGGCCGCGACTATCTTATGGGAGATCAGTTTACAACCGCCGATATTCTGCTGACGACTTGCCTGACGTGGGCGGTCGATTATGGCGTCGGAATTTGCGACAGCGCGGTACCGTACCTGGAGCGCGTTACATCGCGTGCGGGATATCGGGCTGGGGAAACAGCAAATTTTGCACAGATTTAAGGAACGGCCGATGTGCTAGGCGATGGTCTCATCAAGGGAAGTGGGTGAAATAGCGGCGAGGTGCGAGGATAAAGCGGTGCTGGATGCGGCATTTATCGCCGCAGCAATGCTCTGTCGTCCGCTGCCGGTGAACACGATTTGTTCCGGTGACCACGCGCTCTGCGAAATATAGGCGGCTGTGACGCTTCGGGCTGCGAGCGTTGTCGGTTGACGACGCGCCGGTCCGTAGTGTCGCCCGCACAGGCGACGATACCAATCAGCAGAATGAGACCAGATCTTCGCGATCCATGTCGCCATGACCGGTGAGGAAGATGATCGGTCAATGTTCGTCGCTCCCGGATCATACTTCCTCTGCGCGAACGGTGCGACAGTGGAATAAGTGACAATGCAGAAATAGCGAGCCTAGAGGCTCGCGGTAAACTGAAGTTCATCATTGCCCTCCTAGCTGTAAGCGATTTTGCACCGCATTCTGTCCACATCGGCGGATCGGAATCGAGCTAAGCGGCTTCTGTGACCAATGAAAAATTTGTACCAGCGCTATTCAGCTGTGAGGTGCGGGCCTCTTTTGCCTTTGTTTATTCAATAATGAATAGCAATCACCCACAATTTTGGTGGCGAGGATGCCGGGCCGGCTGATCTGATAAGGGTCATGCGCCCGACAATCCTGATTGGGTCGCTGCGCGGTATCGTGCGCGAGGCTTGGATTGAGCATTCGGGAAAAACATCCCAGGGTTCGCCATTTCCAGCTTTAGCCGGCAAGCTACGCCGGCTTTCGCAATGGATCGCCGATCGGAAATTTTGCAACTAGATCCAAAAAGAACTCAAGAGGGAACAACATGAGTGAGTCAAAGGCCCCCGTGGGGCAGGTTCGAACCGAGGCGCATGGGCATGTGCTGAAAATCATCATCGACAATGCGGCCAAGAAAAATTCCTTCAGCCCGCTGATGATGCATCAGATGTCCGACGCGTTGACCCTGTTGCATAATACCGACGATTATTGGGTCGGCGTGGTCTGCGCGGAAGGGAGTGACTTCACCGCCGGTCTCGACATGCCGAAATTCTTCGGGCCGACGGCGGAAAAGGATGCGCTTCAGCTTAAGAAAGGAAATGTCGATACTTTCGCACTTCAGAAACGTTGTCGAAAGCCGATTGTGACGGCGGTTCAAGGCATCTGCTTCACCATCGGCATCGAAATGATGCTTGCGGGCGATATCGTTATTGCCGCGAGCGACAGCCGTTTCTGCCAGATGGAATCAAAACGCGGTATCGCGCCATTGGGTGGGGCGCATTTCCGTTTTCTCACGCGCGCTGGCTGGGGCGACGCGATGTATCATCTTTTTCTTTGCGATGAATTCTCGGCCGAGCGAGCCTACAAGATCGGCCTGGTGCAAGAGGTGGTGAACCCGGGCCAGCAGATCGATCGCGCGATGGAGATTGCGCAAACTATTTCCAGAAATGCGCCGATCGGCATTCAGGTCACAAAGGAGGCCGCCTTGAAGTTCATCGAGAGCGGTGAACGGGCTGCGATCGACTACATTCCGAAGATCAGGGATCGCGTATTCAACAGCCAGGACTTCAAAGAGGGCATCCAATCTTTCGTCGAGCGCCGCGCGGCAGTGTTTCGCGGAAAATAGCCACGTTTAAAATGGTGTAGAGCCATTTAACCAGCCAAAGGGACGACACGCGATATGGGAAGTGTGAAGAAGGCATTTGATTTGACCGGAAAGACCGCGCTCGTTACGGGAGGCTCGCGCGGGCTTGGACTTCAGATCGCCGAAGCCCTCGGCGAGCAGGGCGCGAAAATTCTCTTGTCGTCGCGCAAGGCCGGAGATCTGGAGCAAGCTCAGAACCATCTCGCCAAGCTCGGCATCGAGGCGGACTGGATCGCCGCCGACAATTCCAAGGATGAGGACATCAAGCGGCTCGCGGACGAGGCGATCGCCAAGCTCGGCAAGGTCGACATTCTTGTCAATAATGCCGGCGCGACGTGGGGAGCGTTGACTGAAGATCATCCCATCGACGCATGGGACAAGCTCATGAACCTCAACATCCGCGCGCTGTTCGTGCTCAGCCAGCAGATCGGCAAGAAATCGATGATCCCCAACAAATATGGGCGGATCCTCAATATCGCCTCAGTTGCGGGCCTGTTCGGCAGCAGCGGCGAGATGCAGACGATCGCCTACAACACCAGCAAGGGCGCGGTGGTGAACTTCACCCGCGCCTTGGCGGGCAGTTGGGGCCGTCATGGCATCACGGCGAACGCACTCGCGCCCGGATTCTTTCCGTCGAAAATGACGAAGGGAGTGATTGCGGCCGTCGGTGTCGACAAGTTGACCGAAGGTGTACCGCTTCGCCGTCTTGGCGACGATGATGATCTCAAGGGCGCCGCGCTGCTGTTCGCCAGCGATGCCGGGAAGCACATCACCGGGCAGATTCTGGCCATCGATGGCGGCTTGACCGCTGTACTGTCGTCGTCCTGAACTAACGATACCCGGCCCGGAGACGGGCCGGGCTCTCAATAGGGAACAGATCGCTCTGAAAGGATCTGGAGGTTATGGTATGATCAGGGCGAGGCTATCTGCCACCAAGGCCGGTGCCTGGCCGTTTTCGATCTCCAGCGTTGCTTTGCTTTTGATCAGGAACTGGCGGTTTTCTTTCGGCTCGATGCTGGCCAGAACCAATTGCAGGCGAACTCGCTCGCCCGCCTTCACCGGCGTAATGAATCTGACTTTGTCCAGCCCGTAATTGATAACCGCCGAGGCGTCTGTCGGGGCGAGCCCCATTCTCATTGCAAGCGTGGCAACCAATGAGAGGCTGAGATACCCGTGCGCGATCGTGCCGCCAAACGGACTTTCTTTTCTGGCGCGATCGATATCGACGTGAATCCACTGCCGGTCGCCGGTACATTCGGCGAACTGGTCGATTCTGGATTGATCGACATCGATCCAGTCCGATGCTCCGAGGCTTTGGCCAACGAAGTCTTTCACGTTGGCCAGCGTGATTTCCGTCATAACAGCTACCTTGTCATCGAGTTCGTGAAGGCGGCCATTCTCATGGCTTCCTGGATAACCGCCATGGCGGATATGTTGAGGCCGCCTCCAAGGCTGAATAACGAACGCAGAACTCCTCAATCGCATTCGTCATTCGTGACTGAATAGCCGATCACCAAGTTCGCGCTACCTCTCGACCTCGGACGAGTACAGCCTGTTTTCCAAGGGGCCGTTCAATGGAGCCCAATGGGAAACGCCGTCTATGATCAATTCGACAGCCATGGCCCGCGCCGTCACGCCAATCGAAACGCTGGCCGACATTCCGCGATATCACGCAGCCCTGACCCCCGATGCCATTGCCCTGAGTTTTGAAGGCAGGGAGACGACCTATGGAGGTCTCGATGCTGCTTCGAATCAGGTTGCAAATGGGTTGATTGCCGCCGGCGTCAAACCGGCTGGTCGCATCGCCATTCTTGACAAGAACAGCGACATGTTCTTTTCGATCCTTTTGGGCGCCGCCAAGGCGAATTCAGTGCTTGTGCCCATCAATGCTCGGCTGGCCGCGCCGGAAATAGCGTTTGTGATCAACGATGCCAGAGCGGAAGTTCTTTTTGTCGGCGAATCATTCCTGGAAATACTTGCCAAGATTCGCGATGAGTTGATCACGATCCGAAAGGTGATTGTTATCGATGCGTCTTACGCCGCGTGGCGGGATGCGCAGATCACGCTCGATCCTGGCGTGGTATTGCAGCCAGATGACGTCTGCATTCAGATGTACACAAGCGGGACGACGGGCCACCCCAAGGGCGTTCAGCTTACCCATCGGAATTTTTCGCTCACGTCGCCGAAGGTCTTTGATTTGTGGGGTGACTGGACGTCCGACGACAAACTACTCATTACAATGCCGCTGTTTCATATCGCGGGTGGTGGGACCGGTATCCTGGGGCTGCTGGCCGGCTCGAAGGTTATCGTTCTCCGCGAGTTTGTCCCGTCTCAGGTCCTTGAAGCAATTCAACGAGACCGGATCACGGCGACGTTTCTTGTGACCGCAATGATACTGGTGCTTCTGTCGGAAGAGAATGTCGATCAGATCGATCTGTCGTCGCTGAGGCGTGTGATCTATGGCGCCTCGCCAATTCCAATCGATTTATTGAAAAGCGCGATTCGTACTTTCAGGCGAACGGAATTTGTTCAGGTCTATGGCCTTACCGAAACGAGCGG
>JAGVII010000792.1 GCA_020056155.1 Afipia sp. | reverse complement strand
CGCCGTCGAGCGGCCCGCGCGACCCGCCGGATTTGATCCGCGCGTCGGCGGCGTCGGCCGCCTTGCGGGCCTCGTCGGCATAGACGGTAAGGCAGGCGCGCGCCCCCTCGCCTGCGGGATCGGCGATTTTGGTAAGAGCTTGTTCGATGCGGTCGCGGGATGAGGCTGTCATGTTTCTTTTTGATTTAGGAACGGGGCGGGGAGAATGGATTTTTCGCGCACGGAAGGCAATGCCTCTAAAATTTCGCATTCTCCGGGCGCATCGCGCGATCCCTCGCGCAAACAAGCGCCATTTTCGATTCCGGGCCTGCGCCAACAGGCGTATGCAGGGGATGAGGTACAGAGAAATCCACACCGCCATTAAAACAGCATCTGGCGACCATCGCCGGATTGCTCCATGCTTCGGCTGCGTAGTTCGAGCCATGGGAGCAACATATGCCCTCCGAAATCGACGCGATCCGCGCGCTGCTCACCGCAAAGGCGCGGCCTATCGGCTGGGCGCAGCGGCGCGAACGCCTGGACGAGATCGGTTCGGTGTGGCCGGTCGCCGACGACATCACGCTGACACGCGTCGATGTGGACGGCGTGCCCGGCGAATGGTCGCTCGCGCCCGGTAGCGATGCCTCGCGCGTGCTGATGTTCTTCCACGGCGGCGGCTATTGCTCGGGCTCGATCACAAGCCATCGCCGCATGGCGACCGAGGCCGGACGCGCGGCGGGAATCCGCACCCTCGCGGTCGGTTATCGCCTCGCGCCCGAGCATCCCTTTCCCGCAGCACTCGACGACGCCATGACCGCGTGGCGATATTTACGCAAGCATGCCTATCTGCCGTCGCAGATCGCCATCGGCGGCGACAGCGCGGGCGGCAACCTTACCGCCGTGCTGATCAACACACTGCGCGAACGGGGCGAGCATCCATCCTGCGCGTGGCTGGCCTCGCCGTGGACCGACCTCACCATGTCAGGCAATTCTCTGGCGACCAAGGACACGGTCGACCCGATCATCCACAAGGGCTATCTCGGCGAACTCGCCGACGCCTTCGTGCCTTCGGGAATGGCCCGCAGCGACCCGCGCATCTCGCCGTTGTTTTCCGGTTTGCACGGATTTCCGCCGGTGCTGGTTCAGGTCGGCTCGCACGAGACGCTGCTCGACGACGCCACGCGCTTTGCGGCGGCGCTCGGCGCAGCCGATGTCGATGTGACGCTGGAGGTGTGGCCGGACATGATTCACGCCTGGCCGCTGTGGAACGCGCATCTCGAACCGGGCCGCCGCGCGCTGGCCCATGTGGGCGCGTTCATCCGCCGTCATATTTAGGGATGGTCTTTTCCGAAAACCGGTCCCCGCTTTTCGGGATCATGCCTGGTGATATGTAGCGTCGCCCGCGGCGTGAAGCGCTGGCTAGGACACTTTTCGGCCGCGCAGGGCCCAGCGCATCAAACCCCACGCGCTGCCGCCCGTCGCCATGCCGACCACGTAAATGATCAGGATATGCACTGCCAGCGGCGCGGTGATCCGCAGACCGAGGAAAGACACCGTAACGCTCTGAAGATTCTGAAATGCGAAAATCAGTATCCCCGCGACAAGAACGACAATTACAGCCGTGTTCAACCAGCGCATGGCCCGCCTCGCTTGCAATGAGCTTGCTGGAAATTGCGCCCAAGCCGGACCGGAAGCAACCGGCTCGCCGATACGCCAGCCTGTCAAATTTCAGTCAAATGCCTACTTGTGCAGGACCGTGTTGCTCTGGCCCTTCTCGACCATGTCGATGACCAGCAGTTTCACCGGCACGTCGCCCTTGTTCGTGCCGAAATGCCACTGGTCGACCGCTTCAAGAATGAAATCTCCGGTCTTGAAGGTCGCGGTCTTGCCGGTATCGATGTTGGTGACCTCGATGGTCCCCGCCTGCACGTAGCCGTAACGCGGGAACGGATGCTTGTGCTTCGGCAGCACCGCGCCCGCCGGAATCTCGTAGGTCGAGACGATAACCTGCGCGTCCTTCTGCGGCAGCACGATGGGCTGGCCGCTCGATGTCACCGTCGAGGAGACCACCGGCTTCACGACGACCTTGCTGGTCGTTGCGTGATTGTCCGCATGGAGCGGCGACGCGACCAGCAACAGGCCGAGCGCGAAGGGAAGAGATTTCATCGGGATTCCTTAAAATAGCAGCGCGCAATCTTACTCATACACCATGACGCCATCGTCAACCTTGCCGAGGCGCAATGAGACGATATCGAGCGCGTAGTTCTGATAGAGCTTCCAAGGCCGCTTCGAGCCCTGCTTCGGCATCTTCGCCACCGAGCGCTGCACGTAGCCCGAGGTGAAATCGAGCCAGTT
>JAGVII010000384.1 GCA_020056155.1 Afipia sp. | reverse complement strand
GCTGCGCAAGGAACTGGTGGCCTGGGTGCGCAAGGATATCGGTCCGATCGCATCGCCGGATCTCATTCAGTTTGCGCCGGGCCTGCCGAAAACACGCTCGGGCAAGATCATGCGCCGCATCCTGCGCAAGATCGCGGAAGACGAATCCGGCTCGCTCGGCGACACCTCGACGCTCGCCGATCCAGCGGTCGTCGACGATCTGGTGCACAACCGGCAGAACAAGAAAGCCAGCGCCTGATCGCGTCGCGATCAGGTCGTTAATGCGAGCCAACACGCCGCATCACATCTCGCCCGATGCGGCGCCGTCACCGGCGGTGACGGTGCAGTCGGCCGTGCATGATCGCTCGGCTGAGCGCAGGCCACGCTCACAAAAAAGTCACCCGCTCCGGGCGATTTGAGCCGGGGTGTTGTTTTCCGGGCATTTACTTTGCCAGCGGAATTTTCTTTCTAAGGCGCACGCAACCGGCCTTTTGCATCCGGAGATAAGGGGCTGTTGAAGCCTCTGCGGTAAGCTGGCGGGCGCACGACCATACGCCGACAGGTTCCCCGGCCGTGCGGGCCTCGCGATGGAGACTGAGACAATGATGCTGCGTAAACTGACGATGGCACTGGTCACAGCGGCGATTGGATTTTCCGCAACCGCAGCACTGGCTGCGCCGTCCATGGTGGCTTCTCCCAACGGCTATGCGCCGGGCACCATCGTGGTGAAGACCAACGAGCGCAAACTGTATCTCGTGCTCGGTGAGGGCCGCGCGTTGCGCTATCCGGTTGGCGTCGGCAAGGCCGGCAAGCAATGGTCCGGCGCGACCCGCATCGACGGCAAGTATCGCCAGCCGGCATGGTCGCCGCCAGCCGACGTAAAGCGCGACAACCCGAGCATTCCCGATGTCATTCCCGGCGGCTCGCCGTCCAACCCGATGGGCGTCGCCGCGATGACGCTCGAAGGCGGTGAATACGCCATTCACGGCACCAACCGCCCCAACTCGGTCGGCGGTTATGTCTCTTACGGCTGCGTGCGGATGTACAATCAGGATATCAGCGACCTGTTCGAGCGCGTTGAGGTCGGCACGCCGGTGATCGTCACCTCGCGCTGATTCTCGCTCTCTCCCGAAATCCAGAAAGCCGCGCACCGCGCGGCTTTTTTGATTCCATCGTTATCGCATCGCTGCCGTGCACCAGCCGCCGCGCCTGCCGCCCTGATACGGTCGCACATGGCCCGCAGCGAGTAACGCCGATGCAATGCTCGGTGCGTGCCGCGTGGCGGCGTCCGCAATCACACGGCCATTGTATTTGTCGGGGCCGATACTGAAGATCGCGACGTCACCGTCCGCGAGTAGCGCCCGCAACGCTTCGCCCGCCGCTTCCGCCATCCGGAACTCTTCGGCGCACGCGCCCTTCGTTTCCGGCGCATCGATGCCGCGAAGCCGCACCCGCGTCATCATCTCAAGGCCTGGCCACAGATGCACCCGCGCTTCGAACGTGTCGCCGTCGATCACCCGCACGACATCGACGGGATAGCGCACGCCTGCATGGCCGTCGCGGCTCCATGGCGCAGGACCAACAGGCGCCACCGGATGTGTCGCAAAGGAGGTCGAAGCCGCGGCGGACGGTCCGCGCCATGGCAAGCGGTCCCGCCCCGGGATCACGGTTCCAACCGCCAGGCCGGCGACGAAAATCAGGCCCAGCAACCAAAGCGGTGAGCCGTGGACCGGAAAGCGCGACGTGCCGTAAAGACGACGATCTAGGAACATATCCCTAGAATAGGACCAAAACAGCTTCGACGGCAAGAGCGATCAGGACGATCCGTAGTCGTACGTAAGGCTAGAAGTCGGAACAGAGTCCCTTGTGTTCCCAGTCTCCGTAGCGGGTCGGCTCCAGCCCCTTGGGCCCCTGAACCTCCTTTACGCCCTTGGCATTGTCCTGCGCGGCGTTGCGCCGGGCTTCTGCTTCAGCCAGTGCCCGCTGCGCCTGCGGCGACAGCGGCTTGCGCACGGCAACGGCATCGACGGGGTTGGAATGAGACAGGTCATGGTTCATGGCTGACACTCCCGGATGGTCAGAGCCGAAATTCAAATCTAGATAGACCGGGCCCGCGATCAAGGCCCGTGGTGAACGCGTATCACGCAGCCGGGCGGTTGTATGTGAAGCGGCTTACATTTCCCGAGATGTTTCAGACAAGACGATTCAGACATGACGCAATTCTTACATTTGGCATATTCCCGTGCCACGTAGTCACCTCATTGCGACGTCCGTCGCGTTTGTCCCGCCAGCGAATGTTTTTTGCCGCATGAAGCCTTCGAGATTTGTCCCGCCCACCGAGGTCCCCGGCCTCGCAGCGCGCAGGATCGCGGCCGATATTCTCGATGGCGTGCTGCACAAGCACCGCATGCTGGACGATCAGCTCGATGGCGTCGGCGCCCATCCCGGATTGAAGACGCTTGCCGATCGCGACCGCGCGCTGATGCGCCGGCTGGTCGCTACCATTTTGCGGCGGCTCGGCACGCTCGGGCATGTGCTGTCGCGGCTGCTCGACCGCGGGATCCCAAGCGACGCGCCGCGCGCGCAAAGCGCGCTGCTGATCGGCGCCGCGCAGATTCTCTGGATGGAAGTTCCCGATCACGCCGCGGTCGATCTGTCGGTCCGGCTTGTGCAGGCGGATCGCCGGGCCGCGAAATACGCCGGCCTCGTCAATGCGGTGCTGCGGCGCTGCGCGCGCGAAGGCCAGCCGCTGATCGACGAGGTCGAGTCGCAGATGCTCGATCTGCCGCCGTGGCTGACGGCGCGCTGGATCGCGGCTTACGGCGAAGACACGGCACGCGCGATGGCGGCGGCCATAAGCGTCGAACCGGCGCTGGACCTGACCGTCAAGTCCGATCCGGACAGCTGGGCGTCGCGCCTGCATGGCGAGGCGCTGGCGACCGGCACGGTGCGAACGCTGCTGCATGGCTCGGTCACCATGCTTCCCGGTTTCAACGAAGGCGAGTGGTGGGTGCAGGATGCAGCCGCCGCGATGCCGGCCCGGCTGTTCGGTGACATCAAGGGCAAGACCATTGTCGATCTGTGCGCGGCACCCGGCGGCAAGACCGCGCAACTCGTTCACGCCGGCGCGCGGGTGACCGCGGTCGATCGCTCGCCGAATCGGATTGCGCGGCTGCGCGAAAATCTGGCGCGGCTGTCGCTCGCGGCCGATACCGCCGTCGCGGACGCCACCGAATGGCAGCCGCCTGGCGAATTGTTCGATGGCGTGCTGATCGATGCGCCGTGCGCGGCGACCGGCACGATCCGCCGGCATCCCGACGTGGCCTGGCTGAAACAGGAATCGGACATCGGCGCGCTCGCCGCCGTGCAAAAGCGCTTGCTGCAGAAGGCGGTCACGCTGCTGAAGCCCGGCGGCACCCTGGTCTATTGCACCTGTTCGCTGGAACCGGAGGAAGGCGAGCAAGCCGTTGCAAGCGTTCTTGCCGCCGAACCAGGCCTGCGGCGCGCACCTGTCGGCCGGGATGAGGTTTCTGGGCTGGACGAGATTCTCACGTCCGAGGGCGACATCCGCACCCTGCCTTCGCATC
>JAGVII010000511.1 GCA_020056155.1 Afipia sp. | reverse complement strand
GGCGATCCGCGAGGACCAGGCCAAGCAGGCCGCCGTCGTCACCCGCGTGGTCGCCGACATGGGCAGCGATCCTGACATGAACGCGCTGGCGCTGGCCAAGACCAAGCTCACGATGGCGAGCTTCTCGCGCGCGCAGGAATTCGAGGCCGACGGCATCGGCGTCGGCATCGCCGCGCGCGCCAAGTTCGATCCGTTCGGCGCGTCCCGTTTTCTCACCGCGATGGAACGCAATGCCGCGCTGAAGGCCGGCCGCGCGCCCGCCGATCCGCGTTCGCTGGACTTCCTGTCGTCACATCCGGCGACGCCGGAGCGCGTGCAGAACGCGCAGGCCAGCGCGCGTCAATACTCGTCGCCGGAAGGCGGCGAGCGCGATCGCGATGCCTATCTCTCCGCGATCGACAATCTTGTTTATGGCGAAGACCCGAGCGAGGGCTTTGTGCGCGGACGGCGTTTCCTGCATCCGAAGCTGGGCTTCACGTTCCAGGTTCCGGACGGATTCGTGCTCGATAACACGGCGCAGGCCGTCGTCGGCGTGCGCGAAGGCGGCGCACAGGCGATGCGTTTCGACGTGGTGCGCGTTCCGGCGGAACAATCGCTCGGCGACTATCTCAATTCCGGCTGGATGGAGAATGTCGACAAGGCCACGACCGAGGACCTCAGCATCAACGGCTTTCCGTCCGCGACTGCGACGGCCAGCGGCGATCAGTGGCAGTTCAGGATTTACGCCCTGCGTTTCGGCAGCGACGTCTATCGCTTCATCTTCGCGGCCAAAAGGAAAACGCCTGAAGGCGATCGCAACTTCCGCGACACGGTCAATTCGTTCCGGCGCCTGACGCTGGCCGAGATCCAGGCGGCCCGGCCGCTGCGGATCAAGGTCGTCACCGTGCAGCCTGGCGATACCGTGGAATCAATCGCCCACCGGATGCAGGGCATCGATCGCCCGGTCGATCGATTCCGCGTCCTGAACGGTCTCGATGCCCGTTCGACCCTGAAGCCGCGCGAGCGCGTGAAGATCGTGGTGGACTGAACCTTCGCGTCTGATCATTTGAAATTGAAGCGATTGCTTCGATACCGGCGCGATGGGGCACGGGAGAGGTGAAGCAGAGCCGACGTCACGCTCCGATTTCATGTTTCTCTGTATCCTGATCCGGCGCTCACCGATTCCCTGGATCTCAAAAAAAAGCCCGGCGCAATGGCCGGGCTTTTTTATTCGAATTGTTTGCCGAAGCCGATCAGGCGGCTTCGTCGGCCGACACCGAGTCATCGCCGTCGCCGTCATCCGTGTCGTCGGCCGCAGCATCCGCACCTGCTTCGGCATCCGCCTTGGCACCGCGGCGCGGGCTCTTGGCGAGGTTCGCCTCGATCTCCTTGACCGCTTCGGTCTCGGTGACGTGCTGAACCACGGCGATCTCGCGCGACAGGCGATCGAGGGCCGCTTCGTAAAGCTGCCGTTCGCTGTAGGACTGCTCGGGCTGAGATTCGGAGCGGAACAGGTCGCGCACCACTTCGGCAATCGCGACGATGTCGCCCGAATTGATCTTCGCTTCGTATTCCTGAGCGCGGCGCGACCACATGGTGCGCTTGATGCGCGCGCGGCCCTTGAGGGTTTCCAGCGCGCGCTTGACGAGCGACGGATCCGACAGCTTGCGCATGCCGACATTGGCGACCTTCGCCGTCGGCACCCGCAACGTCATCTTGTCCTTGATGAAGTTGATCACGAACAGCTCAAGCCGCGCGCCGGCGATTTCCTGTTCTTCGATCGCGAGAATCTGGCCGACGCCATGCGCCGGATACACCACGAATTCGTTGGTCTTGAAGCCCTGACGCTGGGTCAGCGGCTTCTTCGGCTCTTCCACGCGCGGCGCAGCGGCGACCGGCTTCGCGGCAGGCTTGCCGGCAACGGTCTTCACGGCGGCCTTGGGCGCAGCAGCCTTGGCAGCAGGTTTCGTCACCGTCTTCGAGGGCTTTGCAACGGGCTTTGCGGGAGCCTTCGCGGACGTCTTGGCAGTTTTTTTGTTCGGCATTGTGCTTCTTTTGTTTTTTGAGGGTGTGGCGGACGCGCGAGCATCCTTCTTGGACGCGCTGCGGCTCGCCGCGAGCGTCTTCTTGGTGCCCTTATCCTTGGAACCCTTGTCGTTTGTTTTGGAGTTCTTTTTATGACGCAATTTGTCTGACACAGCGCCTATGCGTGGAACCGCCACGCCCCTGTTCAATGGTTTGTCGGGAACCCATCGGGGCCCAAAACATGGGGCAAAAGGGGTTCGGCTTTATAATGTGCCCAAAATAGCACATTTCCCGCAAAAATCAATGATTTATGCCCGATAGCGCCCGTGGGGCGGCCCCCGCGGCGGCATTCATCGCCGGTAGGGTTAAAAGTTATCCGTAATATGGCGCTGCCGGCTTCCGCACGCTGAACGGCTCAACAGGCCAAATCAGTCGCCGGAACCCGGATTGGCAGAAAAATATTTGTCGAATTTGCCATCGACGCCATCAAATTCCTTGGCGTCGTCCGGCGCGTCCTTTTTCTGGGTGATGTTCGGCCAGGACTTGGCGTATTCCGCATTCACCTCGAGCCATTTTTCGAGGCTCGGCTCGGTATCGGGCTTGATCGCATCCGCGGGGCATTCCGGCTCGCAAACACCGCAGTCGATGCACTCGTCCGGATGGATCACCAGCATGTTCTCGCCCTCGTAGAAGCAATCCACGGGGCAAACTTCCACGCAGTCCATGTACTTGCACTTGATGCAGTTTTCAGTGACGACGTAGGTCATCCAAGGCTCCGGACAGTCTCGTTTTCAGGTTTGGCGTAGCGCAGGACGTGCGGCGCTGCAAGGGACGGCGGCACTGCGATTATGGGCAATTAGTCATTCCGGAGGCGATTGCAAATCGAGGTAAATGGTTCGCGCGGCGGTGGCATCTCCGCGCCGATCCGCAAATCCGGTGATCTTCAGAATCCGCACCCGGCTGTCGAGCGCGATGGTGAGCACTTCGCCTGCCTTCACCGCATGCCCCGGCGACGTCTGACGTGCTCCATTGATTCGGACGCGGCCCCTGGCGACCAGCGCCGCGGCATCCGTCCGGGTTTTCACGACCCGCGCATGCCACAGCCACTTGTCGAGGCGCTGCCGATCCAAATTAGTCCTTGCGATTACCCGCGAGTTGCTCCTTGAGTGCCGCCAGTTTTGCGAAAGGCGAGTTCGGATCGGCGGGGCGATCGCGTTCGCGCGGAGCGGCGCTGGTCGCGTAGGTCCGAAGCGCACCGCCGCTGCGGTCACGGTCATCCTTGCGGTTATCGCGGCGCTTGTCGAACTTGCCTTTGCTGCGATCCTGGCCGCGATCCTTGCCCTTGAAATGATCGCGCGGCGGCCGGCCGCCCTTGTCGTCGCGCGGCGGTCGCGCCTGTGCTGCGTCAGCGCCTTCTGCGGCAACCGCCGGTGCGTCACCGCGCGGACGGCGATGCTCGTTGTTGCGGTCGCGGCGATGACGGCCATGGCGCTCGCGCTTGTCGCCTTCGGCGGCGGCTTCGCCTTCGGCTGCCGGTGCGGCGGATTTATCCGGTCCCTTGTAGCGGCTGCGGTCATGACGTGGCCGGCGTTCTTCGGAACGCCCGCCCGGCCGCCAGACTTCGACCAGCACCGGTTCTGCTGTGACAGCTTCAGTCGCTTCGGTTGCCACAGCTTCGGTT
>JAGVII010000032.1 GCA_020056155.1 Afipia sp. | reverse complement strand
TGAGGGCCAGCGACGGCGGGACCGCTGTTTCGATCGAGACGCCGGCCGGCGTTCGCAAGGACGATCCCGGTTTCGGGATCATGGAAGTCTATTACGGCAGCGCCAGCGCCACCGTCGCCGAGCCCGGCGAAGCGCCGCTCGAGCTGACCTACCAAGGCTGCCAGGTAGACGGCATCTGCTATCGTCCAGAGACGCGGATCATCGATCCGCTGTCGCTTGAGGTGACCAATCCTTCACCCACTACAGCGATGCCCGCCTCGATATGGGTCGACGCAGGCCAGCCGTCGGCGTCCATGGCCATTACCGCCGCAGCGCCCCCTACATTCGAACTTGCGGCAGACGAAGGACTGGTCGCCTTACTCCTGGCGGACGGCGGTTCGGTTTGGGTCATCGCCAGCTTCCTCCTATTCGGCCTGTTGCTCGCCTTCACGCCCTGCGTCTTTCCGATGTATCCGATCCTCGCCGGCGTGCTGTCTCGCCAGGGCGATAGGCTGACGCCGCGACGCGGCTTCACGCTCTCCGCGATCTATGTCCTCTCGCTCTCGCTCGCATTCGGATTGATCGGGGCTGCCGCGGGTTGGTCGGGCCAGAACCTGCAGATGGCGTTGCAGTCCCCCTACACTGTCGGCGCGGTCGCGCTGGTCTTCGTGGCGCTTGCCCTCTCGATGTTCGGCTTGTTCGAATTGCAGCTGCCGTCCGCCTGGACGAGCTGGATCGCAAGCAGGACGGGCGACATGGGCGGATCAAAACGCTCCGTCGCAATGCTCGGCTTCTCCTCCGTGCTGATCGTCGGCCCTTGCGTCACCGCGCCTCTGGCCGGAGCGCTGCTCTATATTGCGCAAACAGGGAATGTGGCGCTTGGCGCGACGGCGTTGTTTGCGCTCGGGATCGGGAAGGGCATTCCGCTCATGGTGCTCGGCACGCTTGGCGGAAGGGCGCTGCCTCGCGCCGGCGCTTGGATGAATGCCGTCAAGCAGGTTTTCGGCTTCGGCTTTCTTTCGACTGCGATCTGGATGGCGACACCGCTTCTCCCGGCGGGCGTGGACCTTGCCCTTTGGGCGGCCTTGCTGATCGCGCTTGGGGCATTCGCCTTCAACGGCCCGAAGACGGGCCGGACTGGTTCCGTCGCCACAAGGGCCATCGGCCTCGTGGCATCGATCTACGGCATTATCCTGCTGGTCGGGGCGGCTTCTGGCTCGACCGACCCGCTGAAGCCGCTGGCAGTGCTGGCCGGCCGATCCGGACCGGACGCCGCGCGGGAACTCGCCTTCGCCGATGTCTCTTCGATCCCAGGTCTTCAGACGGAACTCGCCGCGGCAGAGGGCGATAAGCCTACCTTGGTCTACTTCACCGCCGACTGGTGTGTCGCCTGCGTCACGATCGAACGCTCGGTGCTCAAGGATGAAGGCGTGCGACGCAGCCTCGGCGACTTCAACCTACTCAAAGCTGACCTTTCAAACCTTGATCAGGTCAATGGCGAGCTGATGACGCAGTTGCGGGTCGCCGGGCCGCCGACCATGCTCTTCTTCGACAAGGCCGGACGCGAGACCCCGGGAACCCGTCTCGTCGGCAATGTAACGGCCGACAGGCTGACGCAATCCGCCAATATCGCGGGAGGCCTCTGATATGGGCGCTGTGACCATCGGCCCGCTGGTGGTGGCCGCCGACCGTTTCGCTGTGGTGCTGGGCATTTTCGCCTTCATCGCGGTGACGACGGTGCTTGCCCGGCGGATCGATCCTCGGTTTCAAGCTTGGTCGGGATGGGTTCTGATCGGCGGGATCGCGGGGGCGCGCCTCGGCCATGTCGCGATCCACTGGCGCAATTTCGCCGAGGAGCCCTGGCGCGTCATCGCCCTGTGGGAGGGCGGCTTTTACTGGCCGACCGCCGTCGCCGCCATCATTCTGCTCGTCCTCTTCGCGCTAAAGACCGCGCGGCAGCGCCTCTGGTCAGTGCTTCCGCTCGCGGCGGCGCTGGTGATCTGGAACACAGCCTGGCAGCTCACCGGCGGCACCCAGGCGATCCCGCTTCCCGGCATAGCCTTCTCCACCATGGCCGGCGAGCCTCACGCCCTCGACACGACCGCGGGCAAGCCGAAAATCATCAATCTCTGGGCGACCTGGTGTCCTCCCTGCCGTCGCGAGATGCCGATGATGGCTGAGATCGCGGCGTCATCCAGCGCGGTCGACTTTGTTTTCGCCAACCAGGGCGAGGATCGGCAGGCGATCGCACAATATCTATCCGGCGAAGGACTCGAGCTGGACACCGTCATTCTCGACGCGTTCAGCGAACTGTCCCGGCACTACGGCGCGCCAGGACTTCCGGCGACGCTCTTCATTGGCGCGGACGGAATCCTGCGTCACGCCCAGATCGGCGAGATTTCGCGCGAAACCCTTCAATCCAACATCGGCCACCTGACCGGCGGCAACTGAGGAGACTCCTTTTGCCTTACCGAGACTATCCGAAACGTCGCACCCCCGTCGCCGTTCTTCTCCGCGTATCGATGCTCGTAGCCGCGCCCTTCGCGGTCGCGGCCTGCTCGCCCACGATGCAGTCGTCCGATAAACCTGTTCTTGCGGCGGCGCCCGCGCCCGATCCGGCCTATGTGAGCATGTACGGTGCCATCAACGACAACGGCACAATCATTCCGGCCGTCGACGTCAGCAAGATCGACAAGCGCAATCTCCGCCAGGTCGTCGACTACGAGACCGACGAGCCCGTCGGTACGGTCGTGGTCGATCCGCATGCACGTTTCCTCTACCTCGTGATGCCGAATGGCAAGGCGATGCGCTACGGCGTGGGCGTCGCCAAGGCGGGGCTCGAATTCGAGGGTGAGGCCGACATTTCCCGAAAGGCTGCCTGGCCGAGCTGGACGCCGACGCAAAACATGATCGAGCGCGAGCCCGAACGCTATGCGCCTTTGGCAGGTGGCGTGGAGGGCGGTCTCAAAAACCCTCTCGGCGCAAGGGCCCTTTATCTCTACCAGAACGGCGAGGACACGCTTTACCGCATCCACGGCACCACCGAGCCGTGGTCCATCGGCAAGTCGGTCTCGTCCGGCTGTATCCGCCTCTTCAACCAGGACATCGTCGACTTGCACAGCCGCGTGCCAAAAGGCTCGCGTGTTGTCGTTCTCGATGCCGCGCAATCAGGAAAAGGAGAAATCAAAAATGAACCGTCGTGAACTGCTCGCCGCCTCTGTGGCCTGCGGAGCAAGTCTACTGCTGCCTGCCGGCGTGGTCCTCGCGCAATCCATGCCGACGGTCGAAGAGGTGCTGTTCGATCCTCAGATACCCGTGCTCGGCAATCCGGACGGCGATGTCACCATCGCCGAGTTCTTCGACTACCAATGTCCGTTCTGCAAACGCGGCCATCCGGATCTGATGAAGGTGGTCGAAGATGATGAAAAAGTCCGCCTCGTCATGAAGGATTGGCCGATCTTCGGCGAGCCCTCCGTCTACGCTTCGAGCCTGGTGCTTGCCCTGGCGGGGGACGTGAAATATGCTGACGCGTTGCACGCCCTGATGGCCACAAAGGGGCGCCTTGAAAAGACCGAGGTGGATTCGGTGCTGGCGAAGGCAGGATTCGACCCTGCCGCCCTTGTGGAAGCCTACAGGAAAGATTCCGCCCGCATCGACGCTACTATCGCGCGCAACATGGATCAGGCCAACGCCTTCGGCTTCAACGGCACGCCGTCGTTCATCATCGGCACGAAGATTTTTCACGGCGCGATGGATGCAAAGGCGCTCACGGACGCAGTGGCGCAAGCGCGCGCGGGATAGGCGCGAGCGCCGACTCCGGGAACTATCGCATTTCTAGT
>JAGVII010000626.1 GCA_020056155.1 Afipia sp. | reverse complement strand
CTTCGAATTGATCGCCCTTGGTGATGTCAATCGGCAGAACCTGATAATGCAGGCCGAGTTCGGCCAGCATTATCGTGACTTTGTATCCATTCGGCGTGGTCCAAAAGTAGAGATCGATCATATACGAACTTCCTGGTGAAACAGCCGAATGGATAGCGTCGTGCGGACTAGGCTTTAGGCTTGTCGAAGAGAATGCCAGGGTTGAGCACCCAGTTCGGATCAAGCTCACGCTTGTTCGCCTGCATCATGCGGATGAAACCTGGATCGATTTCCTTGTCATACCAAGGACGGAAGCTGCGCCCGACGGCATGATGGTGCGTGATGGTGGCGCCGAGTTCGAGCAAGGCGTCGGAAGCGACCTTGTTCAAGGCTGCATAATGCTCGATGTTCTTTTCGTGCGAAGACGGAGCCATGATCGAGTAGTATGGTGCCGGTCCGTCCGGATAGAGGAACGAGAAGCGACGGCAGACAATGCCTCCACCGCAAATCTTCTTCTCCGCTTCGGCTACCCGCCGCATGACCTCGGTGTCGAGCGCTTCGAACTTGTCCCATGTATAGGCCGTTTCGAAGGTGAAGCTGACGATGCCCATCGCTGCACGAACGTGCATGAGATAAGGCAGATAACGGAACTGGTTGCGCCAGCTGCCCTGCGCGCCTGAGCGGCTGGTTTCGAGAGCATCGGTACCCGTGCCCGCCTTCTGCTTTACCCTGCCACCGTAGTCCCGGCAGATTTCCAGAGAGCGATCGAGCCAGGCATCGACCGGGTGATCTGCCGACTCATAGCCGATCAGCAACATCGACTCTGTGCCGTCGCCAGCCCCATAGAAGAATGCGTCCTTCTCATCGAGATAGCGGCAGTTTGCAGGATAAAGACCGGCCTGAGTGATCTGCCGAACGGCCTTCGCACCCTCGTAAAAGGTTTTGAATGACACCGACGCGTTGGCGCGGAACTTCACCCGGCCCTGCAGACGCATCCACGCTTCGGTGATGACGCCGAGCGTACCTTCCGAACCGATAAAGGCGCGATCGGGGCTGGGACCGGCGCCAGACGCCGGCAGCCGGCGGTTTGTAATCGTGCCGGTCGGCGTGACGACGCGCAGGCTTTCCACCATGTCGTCGATATGCGTCAGATGCGTCGCATAGTGGCCGGAGGAACGCGTCGCGATCCAACCGCCGAGGGTCGAGAACTCCCAGGACTGCGGAATGTGGCGCAGCGTGAAACCATGCGGCTTCAACTGCTCCTCGAGCGAGGGACCGAACGTGCCGCCCTGGATTCGGGCCGCGCGCGAGGTCGGATCGACTTCCAGAACGCGATTGAGGTTCTCGAGATCGATGGTGACCACGCCCTTGTAGCTGCTATCGTCCGGCGGATTGATACCACCCGTGACACTCGATCCGCCGCCGAAAGGCACGGCCGCGTATCCATTTTCACCACACCAGTCGAGAACGGCTGCGATGTCCTTTTCGTCGCGGGGATAAGCCACAACATCCGGCGGATTTGGATACTTGCGCTTGTAGATCATGGCCAGGTCGCGGAAGCTCTTGCCGTAGGTGTGAGCAACACGATCCCATTTTTCCGTCGTGCAGAAGCTTGCAAGCGACGCCGGCGGCTTGATGCGCGGGGCACGGATCTCAATTTCGTCAAGGGTCGGATCCGGGAGAACTGTGAAATCGCTCATGCCGAGGCGCTTCGCAACGCGCTCGTGCATCGACTTCACTTCAGATTCAGGAATGTCCTGGCCTTCGTAACCCCAGCTCCAGAACTTCCTCCGCTGCCCCTTCGGCATACTCATGGGTGCATTCATCGCTTCGCTCCTTGCTCCTCGCTCGTGTTGAACCGGAAAGCCAGCCCGAATTGATTCATCTGCCGAAGCCCGGGAGAGAATTTTCGGTAACTTACTGGCCCTTCCAAATTGGTATGACCAATAAGCTCTCCGCCGCACTCTTTGTCAAGCGTATCTTCAAACGCGGTCGAGAATTTCTTCGTGGCCGCAAGCCGTCATTGCAACGCCTAGGCGCTATATCGCTAATGCGGGCGCAGCCAAGCGAGCCCGCACATGTGGACTCGCAAAGAATTTTCAGAATTTGATTCGCGAGAGGATCTCGCGCCCCTTTCGGGGCCGGGCGATTGCCTAAGTGGGCGAGCTGTTCATTTGGGTTATGAACTTGGTGTTCAAGTAGGCCTCCATAGCTTCGACCCCTCCCTCCGAGCCATAACCGGAGTCCTTGATGCCCCCAAACGGCGTTTCAGGCAGGGCAAGACCATGGTGGTTTACTGACATCATTCCGCTTTCGGTCCCCGTGCTGATGGCGCCAATGACGGAGGCTGATTTGGTGTAGGCATAGGCAGCGAGGCCAAATGGAAGACGATTTGCCTCAGCTATGGCCTCGTCTAGATCAGAGAAGGCGCTGATCGGGGCGATGGGACCGAACGGCTCCTCATTCATGATGCGCGCGTTCAGCGGGACATCCGTAAGAACTGTTGGCTCGAAGAAGAAGCCCTCGTTTCCGATTCTCTTTCCACCTGTTCTGACGCGTCCGCCGCGCGAAATGGCGTCGGCGACAAAGGCCTCCATTGCCTCAATGCGGCGATGGTTGGCCAGCGGACCCATCTGACTCGCTGCGTCAAGACCATCGCCAACGACCAGATTCTTCGCAGCCGACGTGAAGTGATCAACAAACTCCTCATAGACGCTTTTGTGCACTATGAAACGCGTTGGCGAAACGCAGACCTGGCCGGCGTTCCTGAACTTCGCCGCAGACAGTAGTCTGGCCGACTCCTTCACGTCCGCATCGCCGAACACGAGTGCCGGCGCATGGCCTCCCAACTCCATCGTCACACGCTTCATATGGCTACCCGCCAGAGCAGCGAGTTGCTTGCCGACCTGGGTCGAGCCGGTGAAGGAAATCTTGCGAATGAGCGGGTGGGCAATCAGATAGGAAGACACCTCAGCAGGCACGCCGAAGACCAGATTGAGCACACCCGGTGGCAGGCCGGCGTCGGCGTAGGCCTGAACCAGAGCGGCGCAACTGGCCGGTGTCTCCTCTGGCCCCTTCAGAATCACGGGGCAGCCAGCCGCGATTGCAGCCGAGATCTTGCGGACTGCCTGGTTGATCGGAAAATTCCACGGCGTGAACGCAGCCACCGGTCCGACCGGCTCCTTGATCACGATCTGCTGCACCGCTCCGGACCGCGAAGGGATAACACGGCCGTAGGATCGGCGAGCCTCTTCGGCAAACCAGTCGATGATATCCGCGCCAAGCAGCACTTCTAGCTTCGCTTCTGCCAGTGGTTTTCCCTGTTCAAGCGTGAGAATGCGAGCGATTTCGCCGGCCCGCTCGCGCAACTTCTCCCCGGCCATCCGCATAAGCTTGTAGCGGTCGAATGCCGATGTCTTGCGCCATGCCCCGAAGCCGCGCCACGCCGAATCCAACGCGCGATCCAGATCTTCGACAGAAGCGTGCGGGACATTCCCAATCGCAAGTCCGGTCGCCGGATTTAGCACAGCCTCGGACTTACCTCGCGACCCGTCGCACCAAGTCCCGTCGATAAACATTTTGATGTCCGGATAGGTCTGTTCCTGCTTCATGGCGATGTCCATTGGCCTTCGATGAGGATTGAATAATTTGGAATGACTAGACAGAACGCGCCGATGTTTCGGCATACTTCTTCAAGTCATGCTTTCTGATCTTGCCGTTTGGCGCGACCGGAAGTTGCGGCATCACGATGATCTGCTGGGGCTTCTTGTATCGCGCCAGTTGTCCCTCGAGGAACGTGAACAGGTCATTGGCCTCAATGGAACCTCCAGGAACAGGCTCCACAAAGGCGATGATCTCCTCGTTGCCCTTAACCGATCGCCCGACGACCGCGGAGTTGAGAACCGTCGGATGCGTATTAAGAACTGCTTCGATCTCGGGCGGATACACATTGAACCCGGAACGAATGATCAATTCCTTTGATCGGCCTTGCACAATCAGTTCGCCGCGCGTGTTGCGACTGACGATGTCCCCGGTCTTCAAGTAGCCGTGCTCATCGATAGTGCCCGCAGTCAGCTCCGGCTGACCGTAGTAGCCAAGCATGACATTTGGCCCTCGCACAAGAAGCTCGCCAGGCGAGCCATCCTCAACCTCATGACCGTCCGTTCCGACAATCTTGATCTCGACTCCGGAAATGGGAGGGCCGATATTGATTTCGTTGCTACCCTTTGTGTACTGGGTCCGACTGATCGTGGGCGACGTCTCAGTGAGACCATAACCGTTGTGAAGAACGACCCCAAACACGCGCTCGACGTTTTGACGCAATGAAAGGTCGAGCGGAGCAGTGCCGGTATAAACATATCGGAGCCTGTTCGGTGTGAGCTGAAGGCCGGCTTGATCGACGTGAGCGACGACGCGCGACAGCAACGCGGGTACGGCAGTGAATATCGTAAGGGTATCGTTCACGATGGCGTCGATCGCCTGCGTGAGCGAGAATCTTGGCATGATTCTCAGATGCGCACCCGCGAACAGCATGCCCTGCATGAGCGTCAGCCCGTACGAATGAGAAATCGGCATTACGCACAGCGAGACGTCGTCCGAGCGAATTGTATCGGTTCTTTTGCCGCGGCACGCGACAAACGCGAGGCTGCGATGGCTAAGCATCACTCCTTTTGGGCGCCCAGTGGTGCCCGTCGTATAGATAACAACGGCGACCTGCCAGGAGGAATCCCGGTGAACCCTCTCTGCAACGGAATCCGCATCAAGTTTTCCGACTTTTATGTCACCTATTCCGGTGAATGGCTCGATGTCTGCGTCGCGGCGACAGGCGTGAGCATCTGCGTCAGGTGAGATAGCATGCGTATAGAACACACGCCGCGGACGGCAGTCGAGCTCGATCAAATCCAGTTCATGCTGGCTGAGTCGTGCATTTGTGACGACCGCCCAAGCGTCAAGCCGACTCGACGCATACAGCAATACAATCGCTGCGATTGAATTTTCGCATACGATCATGACCCGGTCGCCCGGACGAATACCGAGCCGGTTCATTTCAATGGCGGCAAGCTCGACCGTATCGATCACGCGGCGATAGGACCAATCGACCCCATGTTCGTCGGTAAACGCGATCCGCGAAGCGTCCCCCTTTGCACCCTCGTCAAGTATCCCGTGAATACGAGCGGGCAGGTTTGATATCAAATCTATTTCCATCGACCTATCTTCCTGGTCACTGCGGAAATCAGTGCCGGCATCCACGTCGCGGCAAAGATCCGCACTGGACGCGGCCACCGTCATCAAGCCAGCAACCTATTATTGGTAAGACCAATTTGGTCTGTTCAGTTGTGTGCTGTCAAGCCGTATTTGGGCGGCCGCGGCCTGCCGGGTTTGTCGCCCGGGCATTTCGGATGGCGACAGTTTTCTGGGTGATTATTCCGCCGCCTCGCGGACGTGACGCCGGGTTGGCGCTCGCATGGTCACGAGTTCCTCAGCAGATGTGGGATGTAACGCCATGGTGGCATCGAAATCGGCCTTGGTCGCTTTCATCTTGATCGCGATGGCAACAGCCTGAACGATCTCGGCGGCGTCGGGCCCGACAATATGGCAGCCGAGAACACGATCGGATGTTCCATCTACGATCAGCTTCATCAAGACGCGGCCTTGGCTACCCGACAGCGTGGCCTTGATCGGCCTGAAATCGGTCTTGTAGATATCCACATGACTAAACTGCGCCCTCGCCTCGATTTCAGTCAGTCCGACCGTTCCGACCTGAGGCTGCGAAAACACCGCCGTCGAAATCTCGGCATGATCGACACGCACCGGCCGCTTGCCAAATACAGTATCGGCGAAGGCATGCCCTTCGCGAATCGCGACTGGCGTCAGATTGATGCGGTGGGTGACGTCGCCCACCGCATAGATGTGCGGCACGTTGGTTTGCGAGAAGCCGTCGACGGCAATGCCGCCGTTGGCCGGATTGAGCGCCACGCCTGCCTTTTCAAGCCCAAGACCCTTGACGTTGGGATGACGGCCGATGGCAAACAGCACTTGGTCAGCAGCAATGCTCGATTCCCCAGACAGATGCGCGGTGAAGCCCTCACCGTGCTTCTCGACCTTGGTCACCGTGCAGCCCGTGAGAATAATAATGCCAGCCTTCTCGACCTCGTCACGCACATGCGCGCGTACATCCTCGTCGAACCCCCGCAGGATGTTATCGCCGCGATAGACCAACGTCACGTCAGCGCCGAGACCTGCGAAGATGCAGGCGCACTCCAGTGCGATGTAGCCACCGCCCTGGATCACGATGCGCTTCGGGAATGCCGGCAGGTGGAAAATCTCGTCCGACGAGATGACATGCTCGATACCGGGAATCGGCGCGCCATGGCTTGGCGTGCTCCCGGTGGCGATCAGAATGTACTTCGCGCGCACCGTTTCGCCGGTCGACAGGCGCAGTGTGTGCGCGTCCTCGAACACCGCGCGCGCCTTGACCACCCGCGCGCCGGCTTTCTCGGCATTGCCGGTGTAGGCCGCCTCAAGACGGGCAATTTCCCTGTCCTTGTTGGCGACCAGCGTCGGCCAGTCGAATGTCGCTGACGGGATGTTCCATCCGAAACCCGCGGCGTCCTTGATTTCCTCGTGGACGTGCGAGGCATAGACGAACAGCTTTTTCGGCACGCAGCCGCGGATCACGCAAGTGCCGCCCATGCGGTACTCTTCGGCAAGCATGACCCTGGCGCCGTAATTCGCTGCGATCCGCGCGGCGCGAACGCCGCCCGAACCACCGCCGATCACAAACAGGTCGACGTCGTCGTCAGCTATGGCAGCTTGCGCTTTGTGGGTTTGCCCGGAGGGTTCCAAGGATTTCAAATTTATCAACCTGATACCAAAGAACTATACGCGGAAGATCATCTTTCCAGCGCCCGCCTTTTCGGTCTTACCAATTCGGTATACCAGTCTTATATGCCCGGTACACCGGAATCAAGCCAGCGACCCTGCAAGACCGCAATTTAGGTGGGCGGAGTCCGGGCCGCGGGACCGTGCGCCGGTGCGCAAAGCACCTGTAATATCATCGGCTATCGAAATAGAGTGAACAGCACTCAGATTCGTGGCTATTGGCAGGTGCCCGGGCGCGCAAGGCTTAGCAGACGAGCTTTCCCGGGACACAGGCCAGAAAGAGTAGACGCAGATGACCGAACGAAATCGAACCGACAAGCCTGAGCCTCCCTCGAACGCCATCGGGAAAATTCTCTCGTTCATCCGTGAGCGCCGCTATCAGCCATCAGAGCGTCTGCCGTCTGAGCGAGACTTCGCAGAGAAGTTCGACACCAGTCGGGGCGCCGTACGCGAGGCGCTGGCTGCCCTCGAGGCCATGCGCGTCATCGAGAGACGGCCCAACTCGGGCATATATTTGCGGAACTCCGACGAAAGCAGCATCGAGGCGCTCGTCCTTCACGCCGAGTCGGGCCTTCCATTCCAGGCCAATGAGATCGCCGATGTCTTCGAAGTGCGACGCATGCTTGAAGTGCAGGCCGCCCGGCTGGCCTGCACTCGCAGGACACCGGACAACATCCGCGATCTTCGCGCCATTTTGAGCGACACCGAGAAGCGTCTTGCCAAGAAGCAGACGATCGAGCGGGAAGATGAGGCATTTCACCTGGCCATCTTTGCCGCCACCAAGAATGACATCCTGCTCCGCGTCGTAAAATCATTCTACGAACTATCCCGGCAGCGCCGCCGTATCTATTTCGCTGATCACAGCCGCGGTCGTCGCTCCTATGAAGATCACTGCGAAATCCTCGAGGCCATCGAAGGACGGCGCGTCGGCCAGGCCGAACAGAAAATGAATGAACACCTGTCTCAGACCATCGAAACCTGGCAGACGCTGTTGGGAGAGCCAAAGATACCTGCAAGACGATAGGCTTTCGTCGAAGATCCCATCCGAGCAAACGGTTCGAGTCGATTTCCGGCGCCGTAGCGCACAGAACTGATCTCTTGCCCGGACAGGATCTGGAACGTCCCCTACCCTTTAAGGGCGCCTGCCGTAAGTCCTGCGACGAAGTACCGGTAGCAGAACGTAAAGATCACAAACAGCGGCAACGCTATGAGCGATGCTCCGGCAAGGATCTCGCCCCAACGCAGATCCTGTGCCCCCAGCATCGACGCCAAGGCGACGGGAAGCGTCTTGTTCTGATCGCTCATGATCAGGATGAGAGCGAACACATAGTCGGCCCAGGAAAGCAGGAACGAGAAGATACCGACCGTGATCAGACCCGGCGCGGAAAGCGGCAAGACTACCTTGATGAACGCGCTGAACTGCGAGCACCCGTCGACCATTGCCGCTTCTTCCAGGTCGAATGGCATTGACTTGAAGAAGCCCCACAGAAGCCAGACGCCCAAGGGGAGCGAGATTGCAAGGTGAGCAATCAGCAGGCCCCACAGGCTGTCGGAAAGCCCAACCATGCGGAACAAGGCTGACATCGGGATAACCAGCATCAAAGGCGGAAACATGTAGGCAAACAACATCGAGGCAACCAATGTTGTCTTGCCGCGAAACCGTAGTCGCGTCGCGCCATAGGCAATGAATGCCGAAAGCGTTGTAGCAACAACGATCGTCGCCATCGCCATCAGGGCGCTGTTGAGAAAGTTGGCCGTGTAGTTCGTAAGCTCCAGCAGCGATTTGTAGGACGAGAGGTCTGGCGGCCAGAACACTAACGACGTGTCCAGAAACAACCGCTGCGGGGGCCGAAGACTGGAT
>JAGVII010000531.1 GCA_020056155.1 Afipia sp. | reverse complement strand
GGCACCTGCGCCACATCATCGAGGAAATCGAGACCCGCTCGCCGGTCGAACTGATCGCCATCGGCATCGGCCATGACGTGACGCGCTATTATCGCCGCGCCGTCACCATCGTGGACGCGGAAGAACTCGGCGGGGCGATCACCGAAAAGCTGGCCGAACTGTTCAGCGAAACCCATGTCGAGACTTCGTCGCCGTCGCGCCGCCGCAGACTGCATTCCTGACATATGTCCTTCGGTCTCAACCGCCGGCGGTTTCTGACGAGCGCCCTGGCGGCGCTTCCCTTCGGAATGATCCCCGCAGCGGGTGGACCGGCTCATGCGCAAACGTCATCGGTCGAGGTCAAGGCGCGCCCGATCGAATCCTTCGATCCGCGCGATCCGACCCACCTTCGCTATGGCGCGCTGGAATTTCGCAGCGGGCTGATCCTGACCTCGTCGTTTCGCGGGTTCGGCGGCCTGTCGGGATTGCGGCTCGACAGGAAGGGCGAGCAGTTCATCGCCATCAGCGACAAGGGCAACTGGTTTACCGGGCGTCTTGCCTATCGCGGCAAAAGCCTCGCTGGACTGGCCGATGTGAAGTCCGCGCCGCTGCTCGATAGCGATGGCAAAAAACTTACCGCGCGCCGCTGGTTCGACTCCGAGTCGCTCGCGCTCGACGGATCGGTCGTCTATGTGGGCTATGAGCGCGTCAATCAGATCCTGCGGTTTGATTTCAGCAAGGGCGGCATCCGTTCACGAGGCGAAGTCTTGCCGGTGCCGCCAGGGATCGCCAACCTGCCCTTCAACAAGGGCCTCGAGGCACTGGTGTTCGTCCCGAAGGGGCAGCCGCTTGCAGGGACGCTGATTGCGATTTCGGAGCGCGGGCTCGATCCGTCGGGAAACATTCTGGGCTTCCTGATCGGCGGGCCGTCGCCCGGTCAGTTCACGGTCAGGCGTACGGAGAATTTCGACGTCAGCGATGCGGTCCTGCTGCCGTCTGGCGACCTCTTGCTGCTGGAACGAAAATTTTCGGTGCTGGAAGGCGTGGGCATTCGCATCCGCCGCGTCCCGATCAAATCGGTTGTTCCGGATGCGGTGATCGACGGGCCCACCATCTTCGCGGTCGATCTCGGATACGAGGTCGACAACATGGAAGGCATCGACGCGCACCTCACCGAGGACGGCGACACCGTGCTGATGATGGTGTCCGACGATAATTTTTCGATGATCCAGCGCACGTTGCTGCTGCAGTTCACGCTGGTGGGGGAGTGAATGCTCCCTCTCGTCATTGCGAGCCAACGGGTCCGGCTTCGCCGGCCCGATGACAGGCTCCGCGAAGCAATCCAGACTGAACGGCATCAAGCAAAGAACTGGATTGCTTCGTCGCTTCGCTCCTCGCAACGACGGTGGTTGGGTTCGCACCAAAACAAAAAAGGCCGGGCGAGAGCCCGGCCTTTTGAAATCGTAAGTGCAGAATCGACCAATCAGCTCGCGGCGGCAAGCTTCTTCTTTTCGATCTGGCGCTTCAGTTCGACCGCCTTCGGCGACAGGTCGCCGGCGTCGGCCTTGATCAGGAACGCGTCGAGACCACCGCGGTGATCGACCGACTTCAGCGCATTGGTCGAAACACGCAGGCGCACCGAGCGGCCGAGCGTGTCCGAGATCAGGGTGACGTTGCACAGGTTCGGCAGGAACCGGCGCTTGGTCTTGTGGTTCGAGTGGCTGACCTTGTGGCCAACCTGAGGGCCCTTGGCCGTCAATTCGCAGCGCCGAGACATAGCGTAATCCTTTGGCGAAATCTTGTGTCGCCCCGGACCACCGGAAAGGGGTCGCGTGGGGGTTTGAAACCGTCCATTTCAGGAACGGCGGAGCTATAAGGGGCCAGCCGCCCAGCGTCAAGGTTGGGAGGCGATTTCAGCAACTTATCTACGGGTCCGGGAGCCGGCCGCCGCTGGCGAGAATGACGATTTTCCCCGTCAAACCAGTGATTTCCTAACATATAATCGACGTATTCCCTGACCAGACAAGCTACCAAAGGCTTTCGATCAAGACTTTCGCGGCCTGTGCGGGATAAACCCTCCTGCCGATGCCGTAGCCGGGGGCGCCGGTCAATCGCCGGTCATCGTGTGCAAGGATATTCGTCGGTGGACATGCCCCGGTTCCCAGGTTTGACCTCGAAATGCGTCCGGATCGCCACGCTCGGGCTTTGCCTGCCGGGGGCGCTGGCTCTCTGCGCGGCCCTGGCCGTGCCTGCGGCTGCCCAGGGGCGTCTGGACGCCAAGTATGAAGCGTCGCTCGCCGGGCTTCCGATCGGCAAGGGCGCCTGGATCGTCGATGTGGCTGACGACCAGTATTCGGCCGCCGTCACCGGCGCCACCACAGGTCTGATGAAATCCATCGGCGGCGGCAACGGCACCGGGACCGCGCAGGGCCGCATTACGGCGGGTCAATTCGCTCCGCTCAGCTACGTCTCCACGGTCAATTACGGCAAGAAAGCCGAGGTCATCCGGATCACGCTCGGCGGCGGCAATGTAAAGAATTCGGTGATCGAGCCGCAGCCTCCGGAAACGCCGGGCCGCATTCCGGTCACCGACGCGCATCGCCGCAATGTTTTCGATCCGATGACAGGCGCGCTGCTGAACGTGGCAGGCACGGGCGATCCGGTCGGACCGGAGGCGTGCCGCAAGACGCTGCCGGTGTTCGACGGACGGATGCGTTACGATCTGCGGCTTGAGTTCAAGCGCATGGAAACGGTCAAGGCCGCGAAGGGCTATCGCGGGCCGGTGGTGGTCTGTTCGGTCTATTTCACGCCGATCGCGGGCTATGTTCCGGATCGCATCGCGATCAAATACGTCGCGGCTCAGCGCAACATGGAAATCTGGTACGCGCCCATCGCCGGAACGCGCGTGCTGGCGCCTTTCAGGATCACCATTCCAACGCCGCTCGGCACCGGCATGATCGAAGCGACGGAATTCATTTCGGCGCAGAAGACCGCCAAGACGAACTCGACCAACTGACCCGATCGGTCCGGGTCCTGCGGCCACCGCCGTGCGCTGATTCAGCCGCGATTCTCACCGTGAATCGTGTTGACTCTCCGGCCAATCCGATTCGACTCCGGATTTAACGATTTCATCCCGATCGCGACATGCGCGGAGCAACTTCAAACCCCATGTAGTATCGTTCACCGGCGGATTGTGCGACATGTTGAGGCCTTCAGGGCAATCGC
The DNA here is from genome assembly GCA_020056155.1 of Afipia sp. Classification (GTDB taxonomy): domain Bacteria; phylum Pseudomonadota; class Alphaproteobacteria; order Rhizobiales; family Xanthobacteraceae; genus Afipia. The sequence continues at coordinate 29 of JAGVII010000531.1, read as the reverse complement.
ACCGCGAGTCAGCGATTCGGGCTTCTTTC
>JAGVII010000031.1 GCA_020056155.1 Afipia sp. | reverse complement strand
TCGAACTCCTTGAAGCGCGGATGATCCGTCAGCTCGACGGCACCATCGACCGGCATCGCCGTGATGTTCACCTTGTATTTGTCGATAGCCGCAAGCGTGCTGACCGCATCCCAGCGCGCCAGCAAGATCAGCGTCGCGCCGGTAAACAGCGGGAAGATCAGGCCGAAGTTTTCGCCTGCGATCCAGAACTCAGGAAAGAACGACAGGAAGATGCTGTCTTCGTTCGACGTAACCGAGATGCCCTGATTGGCCGCCGCCGTATAGACCATATCGCGCTGCGTATGAACGCAGCCCTTCGGCATGCCCGTAGTACCGCCGGTGTAGTTGAGCGCCGCGACATCATCGAGGCCGGCGGCCGGCAAAGGCGACGGAGCAGGCATCGCCGCCAGCGCCGGCAACAGATCGGTTGCGCCCTGAACCGCGAGACGTGGCCCCGTGATTGAATCCGGAACCGGGATCGAAGGCTTCGCAGGAAGCACATCGGCGAAACTGGTCACGATGACCTCGCGCAGCTTGGTTTCCCCACGCACCTGATCCACCGTCGCCGCAAGCTGATCGAGCGCGACGATCACTTCAGCATCGGTGTCGTTCAGTTCATAGGCAAGCTCAAACGCCCGCGACAGCGGACTAACCGGCACATGGATCGCACCGAGTTTGAGAATGCCGAAGAATACGATGTGAAACTGCGGACAGTTCGGCAGGAACACCGCGACGCGATCGCCCTTGCGCACGCCCTTGGCCTGTAGCAGCGCAGCGAAACGATCGCTCTGCTGATCCAGTTCAGTGTAGGTCGTCACATGGCCGTAGAAAATCACCGCTGGCCGCTGCGGCCGATCCTTCGCCCAGGCGCGCAGATACTCGGTCAGCGCCACCTCGCCATGCGGGTAATGCGGCGTCCGAGCGATGCCCTTGGGCCACGCCTTGTCCCACAAGGCGTGCAGCCGCTCCAGGTATTCCTTTTCGTTGAGGCCTGCGGCCATTCCCGTTTTCCTTCTAATTTTCAGAAATCAAGTATCAGCGGCGTTTCATGGTCGGATCGAGCGCAACGCGCATCGACTCGCCCAGCGTGTTGAAAGCGAGCGCCGTGAACAGAATCGCAAGTCCCGGCGGATACATCTGCTCGGGCGCGATCTCCATGTTCTGGTAGGCGCGCGCCAGCATCGCGCCCCAGCTCGGGTCGGGCGGCTGGATGCCCAGACCAAGGAAACTGAGGCTCGCCTCCGCCAGCAACGCTGCAGCCAGCAGCAGCGTCACCTGAACAATCACGGGCTGGATCGCGTTCGGGAGAACGTGACGCCACAGAATGCGGCCGGTGGACACGCCGAAGCATCGCGCCGCGTCCACATAAAGCTCGTTGCGCACCACCAGCGTCCGCGCGCGAACCAGCCGCGCCAGTTGCGGCGCGAACACGATGCCGACCGAAATCATGCCGTTGGTCAGACCGATGCCGAGCGCGCCCGTAACCGCGATTGCCAGCACGATGGCTGGAAACGACAGGAAGCTGTCGACGACACGGCTGATCGCTTCATCGACCCAGCCGCCGAGATAGCCGGCCAGCACGCCGACCGGGACGCCGATCGCCACCGCGATGGCGACCGCCAGGAAGCTTGCATAGAGCGACGCCATGCCGCCGTAGATCAGCCGGCTCAACGTATCACGTCCGAGATCGTCGGCGCCGAGCCAGTGCTTCGCTGTCATTGGCGACAGCGCCGCATCGAGGTCCTGCGTTGTCGGCGAATAAGGCGAAATCCACGGCCCCAGAATCGAAATCACGATCAGCGCGCCAAGGAACGAAAGGCTCAACGCACCGCGCAGATCGGACCGGAACCAGCGGCCGAAACCGGCGAACAAGCTTGGCTTGCGTTGTGCGATAACGACTGTGTCCGCCATCTTCAGGAAATCCTCGGATCGAGAACGCTGTAGAGAATGTCGGTCAGAAGGTTGAGGCCGACCACTATCAGCACCATCGCAAAGACAACCCCCTGCACCACCGGGAAATCGCGATTCATCGC
>JAGVII010000574.1 GCA_020056155.1 Afipia sp. | reverse complement strand
TGAGCGACCGCCAGGAAGCTGACATTCAGCGATCGCTGCACGCCGAGTCCGCGGTAGACCGGTAGCGGACGGCAAAGCGCCCGCGTAAGTTCGAACAATGCGCGGCGGTGGCGACACAAAGACCTACATCTGAGCCGATGGCTCAGGCAGCGGCCTAAGCCGCCTTAGGGTCAGGCAAGGTCCACGCCTTGGCCAGGACTTCCAATCGAGACTTGTCCTCGTCGTTTAACTCGGGCCAACGCTCAGTCATGCGATCGACAAGAACCTTTCGGCTGTCTTCGGTGCTGGCTGCGATCCATGCACTCAGCGTGTTCAAGTTCTCGACCAACCATCGCAGGCCGGTCGATTCATTGAGCAGAGACATCACGATGTGCCGCACGGAGGCATCTCCGTCATGTGCGAATTCTCCCGCTGTAAGGAAGTCCTCTCCGCCGAAACGAAGGAGTCCAACAAGGTTCGGGATCGTGTTGCCGCTGTTGATTCGGTCCCGCAGATTTTTGAGAATGGTGCGCTTGCTCGGGACACTCAGGAACTTGGAGGCTTGGAACCAGCGGGCCCCAAACTCACGGGTTTCAGACGACACCAGTTCAGGGGCTAGGCGGTGCAACGCTTGATAAAGTGGGTCGCCCAATCCGAGCCCACGCTTTCTGGTTTCGGCGAAGGCTTGCGCAATGCCGATAGGATCGCCGCCGTTGCGAATTGAGGCTTCCCAAGTGGCGGTTTTGACCGCCAGCAGCCGCTCTTTGAGGGCGTCTTGCGCCTTCTGCTTCGTTCCCTTTTTGGCAAAGGTCGATTCAGTCGCGATCAGCGAATGCAGAGGTATGATGACGCGCTTGTCAAAGCCCGCCTCCCCAAGCTTTTCCCAAAAAGTCGAGTAACTGGAAAACTCGGCTAGGAAATCCGCCTTGAGGTTCGGGCCAACCATCTCCAGGTAGGCATCAAGGTCGTTGATCGCATCCTCTATGTAGAGGCCGCCCATTTGGCCCTGCTTAATGCGTATCTCAGCGATTGCGCGCATGAACCGGCGTACGTCGTCGCTTTCCTGTTTGGACCGCTCAACCAGATGATGGAACGTGCCGCTGTCGTTGAACAGGCGCAGAGCGTTATCGACCCAAGCGGGGAAGGTTGGGTGAGTTTTAATCGTGTCCGCCCATGAGCCGCCATTCGGTGCGCCCAACGAGTGCCTTGCCATCATCAAAAGTGCGGCGCAGCGCGCAGCGACCAGACGCTTTCCGAGTCCGATAGCCTCGTCCATGTGCGACTTGAGCACGCCATTTTCCGCCAACTCCTGCACCTGCTTTTGGGCGACGGCCTCGTTCTTCCACAACCGACCAAGTGCGTAGATCGCAGAGGCTGAGCCTGCGAAACTTGCGCTTTGCGACTGGAAAACCTCGCGCGCCTTGAGGATGAAGCTGTCCCATTTGACATCGTTCACCCCCCTGTTGATGAGGGCTCTGAGACGCTCTTCAACGCCTTCAGATCCAGGCGCGGCAGCGATCAGTTCTGTCAGTGTATCGACGAGTTCCTGATCGCTGAAGCTGGTGGTCAACGCCGCAACGAGGCTGTTCGACGCTTTGGCTGCGGCAATCGCAGACAGATATTGATATGTGTTGCCGGGAACCCCTATTGTCGGAGCAGTCGTTTCTTTTTTCTTGGCGGTCACCACCATTTCATTGGCAAGCGACACAAAATTCCCGATGCTGGCCGGCGTAGACAGCATCTCTGTTGACGAAGTACTCAAACGAGTGGCGGCCTGGGCGATGAGATTCTTCGTAGCCGTTTTCGAACTGGCTTCCAGCAACGCCTTTAACGCCTCGACATCATATTTGCTCAGCAACCCCCAAGGCTTTGCTTCAATGTAGAGACGACGCAGCGTCTGCCAAATCGAAGCAACCCAGGGCTCGTCCGGAGGCGCGAGTTCCGCCATCAGGATTGCAGCATTGGCGATGAAGGCCGGCTCGGCGGGCGAAAGCTTGTCGAGAACCCGTTGCAGGATGCTGTCGAAGCCCTTGATCGTTGCCTGCTCTTTGAAAGCGACAGCGTTTCGCTTCTCCATGGCGGCCCACAAACGGGGCTCCACCATAATCTGAATAGCTTCAGCCGGCGGCGCTCCGAAATAGAGCGCGGCGACATTCTGCTGCCAGTCGGGATCGAGATCGGCAATGGCCGCGACCGGATTGTGAATTGCACCGAAAATCTCTTTTCCGATGTTGTCACGGAAGATGACGAAATAGGCGATGGAGACGAAGGACACCCCTTCGTCGCGCCACTGAATCCAAAGCGTGGCGATGTCATTGATCGTCACGTTAATCGAGCGCGGTGTGATTTCCGACTTGTCGTGCGCTTTCTCGTATAGGCGGCTTACTTGAAACGCCCAGTCGGGCTTCAGCTCCGCCCCAAACACGTTGCGGAGCTGGTCGGCGAGATAATCGTTCCAGTCGGAGAGGACCGGCTTGGTGACGTAGAAGGTCAGGTCGAAGGTCTTCTCCATAAACGACTGCGCCAGGGCGGGCGCGTCGTCGCCGTAGTCGATCTTGTACATGCGCTCGACGGCGTCTTGATCGATTGGCAGCAGAACCGTGGGGAGGCGCAACGCCTTCCCATTCTCAGGCTTCATTTCTGCACCCAGGAAGAAGCTACGGATCGTGCCCCACATGGAGACCGCCTCGGCTTCGTGAAGGCGGTCGAGGTTGTCGATGACGAGGATGAGGCGGACCTTTTTCGCCGACACCTCTTTGATGATGTCACGGAATATCTGCTGAAATTCGATGGTGGTCGGATCCGGTGTCCGGATCGTTCGATTGAGATGTTTCTCGACCTGCTTGTTCACAAAAATGGACAGCAGGGACTCGTCTTGGTGAGGAGGCTTGTGCTTCCGCCAGTTGTCCCAGGATCGAAACTCCAGGCTCAACGGGTTCCAGCGCGGCCGCCACCAGAGATAGGTCAAAAGCGCCAGCAATGGGGGAACCACCAGCAGGCCCAGGCCAAACCAGAAGCCGTATTTCGCAAAGCCCACCGAGTCCGCTTTGAATGCTGCCTCGAACCAGTCGTGGCCGATGAACTGCATCCCGAAGGGAAGGCAAACAAGTGACAATAGGAGAAGTCGGCCAGCGGCCGTCAGCGACGGAGTGGCCGTAGTGGTCGTATCTTCGATCTGGCGATTGAGGATGTCGAGCTGGCTCTGCCACCGTTCCTGCGTCGTCAGATCGTGATCGATAAGGAACTGGAGAAGCGTTTCGAGAAACGCTCTGCGGGGCGGATCGCTCTGGTGCAACCAAGCGTCGTAGCAAAAGACATGCGTCTCTAGCGTCTCATCGGCTTTCAGCTCGCGCTGAATAAGCCGAACCACAGTCGACTTACCGCTGCCCCAAGGACCCAGAAGGCCGATGACTTTTAGATCGTCATTCGTGGAAATCACCGATGCGACGGCATTTGCCACGCGGTCGTGCGATCCAACCCTATCGGGTCTACCGAAGAAATCTGCCTCGGCGGCAGAATCCCGAATGAACTTTACCTGCGGCGCAGATGCGCCTTCTCCATCGTCCGACATGGCCCCTCCCAAATTGAGCTTCTTGTTGTTGTGCAACTAGATATAGCACGGAACAATGCGAGAACAACGGTCGCTCGACCCCAGCTAGAACAGGGATAACTGACGGCTCGCTTGCTCATGCGCGATCCATTCGCGCGAGCCCGCCACGTGATCGAGCCACGCGTCGACATAGCCCGCCGGGCCGCCCGCTTAATCGGTTTCCGAGAAGTGGAGGAAGTGCGAGCGGAAGCCCGTCTCCGTGATCGGCAGGCGCGCGCTCCGGGCGTATCGCTTTCACTGTCAGATGTGAGGCGGCTATCTGCTGCGCGGTGCTCTCAAATTGGCTGGCGCGTGAGGCATAGGCTTCCGAAAGCCGACCTCGCCAACCGCCGCTTTGAGCCCATAACCGACAGCCCTAACCACTCCAAACCCCGCTCGC
>JAGVII010000684.1 GCA_020056155.1 Afipia sp. | reverse complement strand
TCGTTCTTGACGTAATCGCACTTCTCCTTGCCGCCCGCGATGCCCACGGCGCGCGCGCCCTTGATCTTCGCGATCTGCCCGACCGCCGAACCCACCGCGCCGGACGCCGCCGCCACCACGACCGTTTCGCCGGGCTTCGGCTTGCCGATTTCGAGCAGGCCCGTATAGGCGGTCATGCCCGGCATGCCGAGCACACCCACCGCTGTGGAGATCGGCGCGACGCCCGGATCGACCTTGCGCAATCCCTTGCCGTCCGAGAGTGCATATTGCTGCCATCCGGCATGCGCGAGAACGATGTCGCCCTTCGCAAAGCCCGGATTGTTCGAGGCCACGACCTCGCACACCGTGCCGCCTTCCATCACGCCGCCGATGGGAACCGGCGCGGAGTAAGACGGGCCGTCGTCCATGCGCCCGCGCATGTAAGGATCGAGCGACAGCCAGATCGTGCGCAGCAAAAGCTGCCCCTCGCCCGGCGTCGGCACGGCGTAATCCTCAAGGCGAAAATCGCTGGGCTTCGGGTCGCCGACAGGACGGGCGGCGAGAACGATACGCTTGGCTGATTGAGACATGATGTTTCCTCGGTTTCTTATGAACGTGAGCGCTATTTAGCCGAGAGAACCGCGCATGGCCATGCGGCAGTGGCTGCATGGCGTCCATGCCGCTCCTTCCGTTTAAAACAGAAACGCAATAACCAATCTCACAATTGTCATCACCGGGTTTATCCCGGTGATCCCGATTGGTATGGCACAGCAGCCCCATGGTCGAGATGGCCGGGACAAGCCCGGCCATGACAAATCAGGTGTAAAACCTCAAACTGCCGTCAGCTTCGCCAGCGCCTTGTCGAAGGCCGCGGCCGCGCTCGGCAGATCCTTGAACGCAAGGCCGCTGTCGGCAGGCTGCTTCTGCTTGTCGGTTGCCGAGGGGCGAATGTCAGCCACCGGCTTGCCGTCATCGAGAAACGCCTTCGGCGCGATCACGTGAAATTCGTGGTCTTCCGCCGGCGCATCTTTCGGCAGGAAGACTCCGAGATAGGCCGTGCTGTCGCCTCGCCGATAGGAAATGTAACGCTCGATCGCGACCGAGCCGTCGCGCTGCATGCCGCCGAGCTTGGCATAGCCTTTCGAATCCAGCAGCCGGTGCGCCTTGAAGCCCTTCACGCCCTCGGACTTCGCCTTCGCGGTTTCCTCGGAGAGATCGTACTTGCCCGCAACCTCCTTGCCGATCTCGGCAAGCTGCGCGGACACATCATGCTCGAACTCCTTCAGTTCGGAGCGCGGCTTCGATGCCTTGCGCGGCTTGGCCGCGTTGCGCTTCTCAAGTTCGGTCTGGCATTTCGCCACGATATCCGCGACCGATTTTCGTTCGGCGTTGACCAGCAGGTTTTTCAAATCCTGATCCGAAAGCGCGGTGATCCTGTCGTCCGTCCAGTCAACCATGGTGTTCTTCTTTTCTGAGATGTCCGCTGCCGGTTCAATGAGCTTGGAATGCGTGAAGCGCGCGCGAACTGCGCGCGTGTCGTCTTGCGCGAAGCACTATACCGCGCAACCGTAGCCTGTTTTGACAGGGCCTTGGGGCCGAAATTGGACGGAGATATTTAGCCCCCGCCCGGATAATTCGGGCTTTCGCGGGTAATGGTGACGTCGTGGACGTGGCTTTCGCGCAGGCCCGCGCCGGTGATCCGCACGAACTCCGCCTTGGCGTGGAAGTCCTCAATGTCCTTCGCGCCGACATAACCCATCGCGGCGCGCAGACCGCCGGCGAGCTGATGCAGCACGTTGGCGACCGGACCCTTGTAAGGCACCTGCCCTTCGATGCCTTCGGGCACGAGCTTGAGCGTGTCCTTGATGTCCTGCTGGAAATAGCGATCGGCCGAGCCGCGCGCCATCGCGCCGACCGAGCCCATGCCGCGATAGGCCTTGTACGAACGGCCCTGCCACAGGAACACTTCGCCCGGCGTCTCGTCGGTGCCCGCCAGCAGCGAGCCGACCATCGCGACATCCGCACCGGCGGCGAGCGCCTTGGCGAGATCGCCGGAATACTTGATGCCGCCATCGGCGATCACCGGAATGTTCGCCTTCTTCGCGGCTTCCACAGAGTCCATGATCGCGGTGA
>JAGVII010000481.1 GCA_020056155.1 Afipia sp. | reverse complement strand
CGAAGCCCTGCGTCTCGCCGCCGTCGAACCGCACCACGACATCGGACGGCGGATCGCGCGCAAGCTGCGCCAGCGCATCCACTGCCGCCCGCTTCATCTCCTCGTTGATCGCGGTCGCGCCGACATCGAGCGCGCCCCGGAAGATAAACGGGAAGCAGAGAACGTTGTTCACCTGATTGGGGAAATCGGAGCGCCCGGTGCAGATCATCGCGTCGGGGCGCACCTTGCGCGCCTCGTCCGGCATAATCTCCGGCGTCGGATTGGCGAGCGCCATCACCAGCGGTTTGTCGGCCATCTGCGCGACCATCTCGGGCTTGAGCACGCCGCCCGCCGACACGCCGAGGAATACGTCAGCGCCGCCGATGACATCGGCCAGCGTGCGCTTGTCGGTCTTCTGCGCGTAGACCGCCTTCCACTTGTCCATCAGCGTATTACGGCCTTCATAGACGAGGCCGTCGATGTCGCAGACCCAGATGTTCTTGCGCCTGGCGCCGAGCGACACCAGAAGATTGAGACAGGCGATCGCAGCCGCGCCCGCGCCCGACGCGACGATCTTGATGTCCTCGATCTTCTTGCCGTTCAGCATCAGCGCATTGCGGACCGCGGCGCAGACGATGATGGCCGTGCCGTGCTGGTCGTCGTGGAAGACCGGAATCTTCATCCGCGCCTTGAGCTGCTCCTCGATCTCGAAGCACTCCGGCCCCTTGATATCCTCGAGGTTGATGCCGCCGAAGGTCGGCTCCAGCGCGGCCACCGTCTCGACCACGCGCGCGATGGTATCGGCGGCGATCTCGATATCGAACACATCGATGCCGGCAAATTTCTTGAACAGGACCGCCTTGCCTTCCATCACGGGCTTCGACGCCAGCGGTCCGATATTGCCGAGACCAAGCACGGCGGTGCCGTTGCTGACCACGGCGACAAGATTGGAGCGTGTCGTGAGTTCGGCAGCCATCGCCGGATCGGCGGCAATCGCCTCGCAGGCCGCGGCAACGCCCGGCGAATAGGCCAGCGCGAGGTCGCGCTGGTTGGCAAGCGGCTTGGTCGCCTGAATCTCGAGTTTACCGGGCCGTGGAAGGCGATGATAAGCCAACGCCGCGAGGCGCAGTTCTTCAGACAACGTCGACGCCATACCCACTCCCGATATTCTTATCAGCACCGTCTTGTGGCGAGTGCTGTTTAGTCCCGTCCTGCGACGGTTATATGGTTCAGTTTTGCGGCAGATTGAGCCGGATGTGCAGCTCGCGCAACTGCTTGAGTGAGACCTCGGACGGCGCGCCCATGAGCAAATCTTCAGCACGCTGGTTCATTGGGAAGAGCGAGATTTCACGCAGGTTGTTCGTGCCGCACAGCAGCATGACAATGCGATCGACGCCCGCGGCCATGCCGCCGTGCGGCGGCGCGCCGTACTGGAAGGCGCGATACATGCCGCCGAAGCGCTCGATGACCGTTTCCTCGCCATAGCCCGCGATCTCGAACGCCTTCACCATCGCGTCTGGGCGATGGTTGCGGATGCCGCCGGACGCGATCTCGTAGCCGTTGCAGGCGATGTCGTACTGGAAAGCATTGATGGTGAGCGGGTCCTGCGTCTGCAACGCTTCCATGCCACCCTGCGGCATCGAGAACGGGTTGTGCGAGAAGTCGACCTTTTTCTCTTCCTCGTTGTATTCATACATCGGGAAGTCGACGATCCACGCGAGCTCGAACCGGTCCTTGTCGATCAGGTTCAGCTCTTCACCCAGTTTCGTGCGTGCAAGGCCTGCGAACTTCCAGAACTTCGACGGATCGCCGGCGACGAAGAATGCGGCATCGCCTTCCCTGAGGCCAAGCTGTTCACGGATCGCGGCCGTACGCTCAGGTCCGATGTTGTTGGCGAGCGGGCCCGCACCCTCACCGCCTTCGCGCCACATGATGTAGCCGAGGCCCGGCTGGCCCTCGCCCTGCGCCCACGAATTCATGCGGTCGCAGAATGCACGCGAACCGCCGCCGGGTCCGGGGATCGCCCAGACCTGATTGCTCTTGTCTTCGAGCATGCGCGCGAACACCTTGAAGCCCGAGCCGCGGAAATGCTCGGACACATCCTGCATCACCAGCGGATTGCGCAGGTCCGGCTTGTCGGTGCCGTATTTGCGCAGCGCCTCGGCGAACGGGATGCGAGGCCACGTCCTGGTGACGGGCTTTCCCTTGGCGAAATCCTCGAACACGCCGGTAATCACCGGCTCCATCGCCGCGAACACATCGTCCTGCGTGACGAAGCTCATCTCGAGATCGAGCTGGTAGAATTCGCCGGGCAGACGGTCGGCGCGCGGGTCTTCGTCGCGGAAGCATGGCGCGATCTGGAAGTAACGGTCGAAGCCCGACATCATCAGCAGTTGCTTGTACTGCTGCGGCGCCTGCGGCAGCGCGTAGAACTTG
>JAGVII010000769.1 GCA_020056155.1 Afipia sp. | reverse complement strand
GCTGCCGCGAACGCGGCCAGCATCGTACCGGAGCCCGCAGAGGCCGAAGAACTGGTCTCGCTGGAAGAGGCCGATGCCGAAGAGAACAGCGGCAAGGTCAAGGCCGTGCTGCCGGAATCCGAGGACGATATCGAAGTCGATGACACCCTTGCCGACGACGACGATGATGATTCGACCTTCATCGCCGAGGACGAGGAAGACGACGAAGACGTCACTGACATCATCGGTGATGTCTCGGGCGATGAAGAGACTTGAGATAAATCCTCAAGTGTGATTTTTGGCGCGTATTCGCGAAGCGGACAACCGCTTCGCGTTCAAGCCGGACAGGTTTGATCCGCGTATCTGATACGCAAGGCGCTGCGCTCCCCAAAGTGCAGCGAGGTTTTCGGGGCCATAGCTCAGCTGGGAGAGCGCTTGCATGGCATGCAAGAGGTCGGCGGTTCGATCCCGCCTGGCTCCACCATCCTTCTCTCGACGCAACAATGATTCGCATTTTCTGCGCCGCGTTCGCTCTCTGAACGGCGCGGCAGCGCAGCATGCGCGCGTGCATGGATGCCAACCGGCGCGCATATTGACGGCACTGTCCGAATTCTTTCAATGTGACAGCAGGCTGCAACGCTGCGGCATCGTCTTCAGATTTTTCGCTGATTGAAGGTTGACCTCATGACATCTCAAACCGCGACCGGTGCAATGGCCGGACTGCGCGTCGTTGATCTGACGCGCGTGCTCGGCGGGCCATACTGCACGCAGATTCTCGCCGATCACGGCGCTGATGTTGTGAAGGTCGAACCGCCGGCCGGTGACGAGACCCGCGACTGGGGCCCTCCGTTTCACGACGACGACGCAGCTTATTTCATCGGCACCAACCGCAACAAGCGTGCGATTGCGCTGGACCTCGCCTCCGAAGGCGGGCGCGCCGTCCTGATGAAGATGCTCGAGACCGCCGACGTCCTCACCGAGAATTTCAAGCCGGGAACGCTCGACAAATGGGGCATCGGCAATGATTTTCTCCGCGAGAAATTCCCCCGCCTGATCCACTGCCGCATTTCCGGATTCGGCGCGGACGGACCGCACGGCGGGCACCCGGGTTACGATGCGATCATCCAGTCGATGGTCGGCCTGATGGCCTCGACCGGCTCGCCGCAGAGCGGGCCGACCCGTATCGGCGTCGCGCTCGTCGACATGACGACGGGGCTTTATGCCGCGGTCGGCATCCTGATGGCGCTGGCCGAACGCGCGAGGTCCGGCAAGGGTCAGTTCCTCGAGACCACGCTTTACGAAACCGGTCTCGCGATCATGCATCCGCACACCGCGAACTATTTCCTCCACGGCAAACCGCCGGCGCTGACCGGCAACGAACATCCGAACCTCGTGCCGTATGCGGTGTTTCCGGCGCGCGACGGCGACATCTTCATGGGAGTCGGCAATGACGGCACCTTCCGCAAGCTGATGAAGGAACTCGGCAAGCCGGAACTCGGCACCGATCCGCGCTTCGCGCGTAACCGTGACCGCATCGCGCATCGCGACGAACTGCGCGCCATTCTCGTTGATATCCTGAAAGACCAGGACAGCGAGCCGTTGTGCCGCCGCCTGCTCGCGGCGGGCCTTCCGGCTGGTCCGGTTCAGTCGATCGACAAGGCGCTGGCCAACGAGCATACGAAGCATCGTGGCGATATCATCGAAAAGGACTGGTACAAGGGCGTCGCCTCCCCGATCCGTTTCGACCGGACCAAGGCCAGCCTGCGTCACGTGCCGCCGAAGTTCAGCGAGCATACCGATACCGTGCTGGCGGAATTCGGCTACTCGGCGAAAGAGATCGCCGATCTGCGCGCCGCGGGCGTCGTCGCGGGGCCGGAGCGGAAGCGCTAGGCTCCCGCCCTTCGGCAACTCAAGCTTTGGGGCGATGGCAACTCCGTCGCCCCTCCTGACCGTTCCGGCACCAGCGCCCCGTGTCCTGCGTCCAAGGGCGAAGCCATTTTAGGCTTTCCACAGGCGACCCTCCCCGCTTACCATCCGGCGTCACCAGCACGTCATCCGGCGCTGTTACCGCGCAACGATGAGGACGGCTTCAGGGAGAAAATATCGATGACAATTCGCCGGATGGGCTTTCAGGCTG
>JAGVII010000284.1 GCA_020056155.1 Afipia sp. | reverse complement strand
GAAAGGCACCGCGCCCGCCGCAATGGAGGAGCTTGCGCAGAAGATCATCGCCGCCGATGGTTTCGTGTTCGTCACCGGCGAATACAACTGGGGCCTGCAACCGGGCCTGAAGAATCTCACCGATCATTTTCTGGAGGAATGGTTCTGGCGTCCCGCCGCCATCGCCAGCTATTCGGCGGGACGCTTTTCCGGCGCGCGCGCGGCGCTGGCATGGCACGGGACGCTTTCGGAGATGGGCATGGTCGTCACGTCGCAGACGATTGCGGTCGGCCCGATCTCGCAGTCGCTATCTGAGAACGGCGAGCCGATTGGAGAAGGCGGCAAGGCGTTGACGAGGTCGTTTCCGCGCTTTGTCGACGATCTGATGTGGTGGGTCGAAGCGGCGAAGGCGCAGCGCGCGAAGAAAGCGCCACCGTACTGAAGGGGCATAATCCTGTCTTCCGCTCGGCCAGCGTCCCTGTAGGCTGGTCCTGTTCTCGGAGCCTTCCGACGCTTTCAGATGTATCGCCAGTCGCAATGGACCCAAACCCAAGGAGCCAGACATGAGCAATACCCAAGCGCGCAGCGACATGAAGCTCGAGGTCGTCGTCATTCCCGTATCGGACGTTGATCGCGCCAAGACTTTTTATGACGGATTGGGATGGAGACTGGATGCTGACTTCGCCGCCGGTGACGACTGGCGCGTGATCCAGTTCACGCCGCCGGGTTCGCCGTGCTCGGTTATCTTTGGAAAGAACGTTACTGCGGCGGCTCCTGGCTCCGCGCAGGGGCTGTACCTGATCGTTCCCGACATCGAGGCGGCACGCAACGACCTGATCGGCCGTGGCGTCAAGGTCGGCGAGGTGTTTCACGGCGTCGGCGACAAACACACTGGCACCGACGAACCTTTCCTGTCGGGGCGAAACAGGGTTAGCGGCCCGGCTCCCCATCGCAGCAGCTACGGTTCTTACGCTTCGTTCAGCGACCCCGACGGCAACGGCTGGCTGTTCCAGGAAATCACCACGCGATTGCCCGGGCGCGTGGAAGGGGAAACGACCTTCACGTCGCCGGCTGATCTAGCTGCCGCGCTGACACGCGCGGCGGTTGCGCATGGTGAGCATGAAAAGCGGACCGGCGGCCAGCACGACGCGAACTGGCCGGGCTGGTACGCCGCGTACATGGTAGCGGAGCAGGCCGGGACCCCGTTGCCGGCATAGCCCCGGAGCGGGCGCGCTCGCGGGATGTTAGCTGTGGCGCATCGGGGCAGGGCGGAGTAGATACCCGGTCCATGGACGAGGCGCGGCCGCGCCGCATGGTGAATCCATGCGGCGTGAAGATTTGCCGCCGGATCGAAGCAATGAAAGGACAAGAGACATGATCGAGACCGTTGGCATCATCGGAGCCGGCACCATGGGTAACGGCATCGCGCAGATTTGCGCGGCAGCGGGGCTTCCGGTGGTGATGGTTGATATTTCCGAGGCCGCCGTGTCGCGCGGCGTGGCGACCATCGGCGGCAGCCTCGATCGGCTGGTCAAGAAAGAGAAAATGACCGCGGCCGACCGCGACGCCGTGATGGCGCGGATTACTGCGACGACCGACAATTCAAAACTGTCCTCCTGCGACCTTGTGATCGAAGCGGCGACCGAGAACGAGCAGCTCAAGATCAAGATCCTCAAGGACCTCTGCGCGCACCTGCAGCCGCGCGCGCTGGTCGCCACCAACACCTCGTCGATCTCGGTCACCCGGCTCGCGGCGGCGACCGATCGTCCGGACCGCTTCATCGGCATGCATTTCTTCAACCCGGTGCCGGTGATGCAGTTGCTCGAACTGATCCGCGGCCTGCAGACTTCCGACGACACCCACGCCAAGGCGCTCGCCTTCGCCCAGCGCGTCGGCAAGGTGGCGGTCACCGCGAAGAACAGCCCGGGCTTTGCGGTCAACCGCATCCTGTGCCCGATGATCAACGAGGCGGTGTTCGCGTTGCAGGAGGGCATCGCAAGCGCTGAGGAGATCGACGCCGGCATGAAGCTCGGCTGCAATCATCCGATAGGTCCGCTGGCGCTGGCGGACATGATCGGCCTCGACACCATGCTGTCGGTGATGGAGGTGTTCTACACCGGCTTCAATGATCCCAAGTACCGGCCCGCGCCGCTGCTGAAGGAAATGGTCGATGCCGGACATCTCGGCCGTAAAACGGGCCGCGGTTTCTACGACTACGGCAAGGCGGGCTAGGCTCGCCTGCCGTCAGCGCGGCATGAGACGATGTGCGTGTCGAGAGAGCAGGGCGTATTGGCATTCTCTCCTGAATCGCAGCTCGGCAGGTTGATGGCGGCGCCCATGCGGCGCGGCCATCTGGCCTGGATCGGTCTGCGTCCTGCGCGCCGCGCCGACATGCTCGCGCCTGAGACCGCCACGCTGGTGGCGGGACACGGCATTGAGGGCGACCGTTACAGGACCAGCCGGGACGGCGCGCGGCAGGTGACGCTGATCGCCGCCGAGGACATTGCCGCGGTCGCTGCGTTTCTCGGGCGCGATACCATCGCCCCGGATTTGCTGCGGCGGAATTTCGTTACGCGTGGCGTCAACCTTGCGGCGCTGAAGGGACACCGCTTCCGCATCGGCGCGGCGGTGCTGGAAGGCTCAGGCGATTGCGCGCCATGCAGCCGCATGGAGGAGGCTCTCGGCGAGGGCGGCTACAACGCGATGCGCGGCCACGGCGGCATCACCGCGCGAATCATCGAGAGCGGCGATGTGCGCGTGGGCGACGCAATCGAGCGCATCGATCCGGCGTGAGAGACGCTGCGGATTCGAGCAGGCATATTCCTCCCGGCAAATTTTTCCGAGGCAAGACGTGCGGAATCTTTTGCTGCATCTATGCATGCAGATATCCACGCAAAATCGAGCCTTTTTGATTGCCGTGTTTGGCACGTCCTTTGCTGAACCTTTTCAGGTTCAATCGGAGCACGCCATGTCGATTACATTGCTCGGGACTTCATCCACGCCGTTTGCCGGCACCATGTCATCGGGCAAGCTGACCAAGCCGCTCGAAGGGCAGACCCCGGAGGATAAATTCCTCGAATACGCGCAGATGACTCCGGCGGAGAAGATGTTTGCCGCGATGCTCGGGCAACTCGGCCTCACCCCGGAAGAGTTCAAGGCCATGGACCCCGACGCGCAGCGGGAGGTCGCGCAGAAAATTCAGAAGCTGATCGAACAGCAGGCGCAGAACGGCGGCAGCAACAGCCCCGGCCAGATCACCGACAAGACGGTGTGAGACGGCGGCGGCTGTCATCAGGGCCGCATGAAGGCGAAATCCGCGTCCGGGTCGCAGTTGTCGGCAAGGAAGTGCAGTTCTGACTGGACGTCGGAGACGCTCCTCGTCTCAAGATATTTCGCGACGATAAGACCGAGCAGCGCGCGGCAAACGCCGTCGTCATCCAATCCCGCGGCCTTTGCTTCCGCCAGAGCCGCCGCGAAGTGACGGTTTGCGATTTCGGATGCGGACATTTTGGCTTCCCTGTCTGATTGTCACGGCTTGTACGCCGGAACCATACCCGGACCTTGATCCGGATCAAACAGGGCGCGCGCTGCGGCGCTTATTCCGCTCCGGCGTGCGTCCGCGGCGTTTCGCTGCCGGACATTTTATCCATGGAGCTTGGCCCCGTCAGCCACAGGGGCGCGTGGACCGTCCGTTTCGGGGCCGCCTTGTCGATGATGACGGTCATCATGGTCAGCTGTGTGTGGATCAGGACCGG
>JAGVII010000301.1 GCA_020056155.1 Afipia sp. | reverse complement strand
TGACTTCCGGATGATAGCCGGCCCGTTCGGCACGATATGTCAGATAATAGGGATCGACCCCGATGCAGTGCCCGCCGACAAGACCCGGCTGAAAGGGCATGAAATTCCATTTGGTCCGCGCCGCGGCAAGCACATCGCCGGTGTCGATGTTCAACGCCTGGAATATCAGCGATAGCTCATTCATGAACGCGATGTTGAGATCGCGTTGCGTGTTCTCGATCACTTTCGCTGCTTCCGCCACCTTGATGGACGGTGCGCGGTGAATGCCGGCGGTCACGACCGATCCGTAAACACTGGCCACGATGTCGAGAGTCGGAGCATCCTGCGCCGAAACGACCTTGGTGATCGTCTCGAACCGATGCTGCTTGTCGCCGGGATTGATGCGTTCGGGGGAATAGCCGACCTTGAAATCCGATCCGGCCTTCAGCCCGGATGCGCTTTCGAGAAGCGGTACGCAGTCGTCTTCCACTGCCCCGGGATAAACCGTCGATTCATAGACGACGATGTCACCTTTCTTGAGCACTGCTCCCACGGTGCGGGAGGCAGCAAACATCGCGCCCAGATCAGGCTGCCGCGCCTCATCGATCGGCGTCGGAACGGTGACGATAAAGAAGTCCGACGACGCCAGTCCATTCATCTCGTGCGTGAACGAAAGCGACGCATGGCGCAGATCGGCGGCTTCAACTTCATGTGTGCGGTCATGAAACACGCGCAACTCGGCAATGCGCCGCTGGTCGATATCGAAACCTGTCACCGGAACCCCGGCGCGCGCGAACGCAGCGGCAACCGGCAGTCCGACATAACCAAGCCCGATGACCGCGATTTTGCGCCCGTGTGTCACGAATTCCGTCCCCAACCCCGGCAGATATGGCCTGCGCCAGCCGCCCTCTTTAGCCGCCGCGCGGTGGCTGCCGCAATAGGTAGAGCTTACCTATTGCCAGAACAGCCCTAAACCCATACCAAGACCCTGAAAAAAGGCACAGTTATTGGCCTCTTCTCAGATTCAGCAACGTTAACCATCGCGGTCCGGAATGCGCGGATTTCTCCTTCTTGCCGCTCGAATACTGGTGTCGGCGGCGCTGCTCTATATTGCATTCCGCGGCATCAATTTCGCGGCGATCCAGTCCCGCCTGAGCCAGATCAGCGTGGGCTGGTTTCTGCTCGCGGTGCTGGCGACGATGTTTCAGATTTTCCTCGGTGCACTGCGCTGGCGGGAAATCAGCGCGCGATGCACCGCGCCGCTCGGAACCGGGCAGGCATTCCGTTACAACATGATTGGAGCGTTCTTCAATCAGACGCTGCCATCCACCATCGGCGGTGACGCCATGCGGCTCTGGCTGGTGCGACAGACCGGTGCCGGCTGGCGCGCAGCCACATATTCCGTTCTCGTCGATCGCGCCATCGGCCTGATCGCGCTCGCGCTCATCGTCGTCGCAAGCCTGCCCTGGAGCTACGACCTGATCGCCAATGCGCGGGGACGTCTGGCCCTGCTGCTGGTCGATATCGGCGCGATTTCAGCCGGTCTCGGCTTTCTCGTTCTGGGCATGCTGCCTTGGCCATGGCTGAAAACTTTCTGGCCGCTGCGGCATATCCATGCCTGCTCGGTCATCGCCAACCAGGCGCTCTTCAACCGCAACAGCGGACCCAAGATTGCGATCTTGTCCCTGCTCATTCATGTGATGGCTGTCGTGATCGCCTGGTGCGCGGTGCGCTCCATCGCGGCTTCTGCGGCGTTCGAGCAGTTGTTCATGCTGATACCGCCGATCATGCTGATCACGATGCTGCCGATCTCCATCGCGGGCTGGGGCGTGCGTGAAGCGACGATGATGGTCGCGTTCGGCTACGCAGGCCTCGCGCAGACCGATGGCACGGTGGTCTCGCTGCTGTTCGGCGCCTCGTCGTTTGTGGTGGGAGCTATTGGCGGGTTGGTGTGGGTTCTGAGTGCGGAGAAAGCCACCGCGCCTGACGATATTGAACCGACGGGCGAGCCGTAGCTGACAGCTAGAGCTTTGCCGGGCTGGCACACCACGGCAATGGAAGCCGTGGGAGATAATGCTGATTCCAATCACAGATGCCTTCAGGCCCTGCGCGCCTTGCCATCGACTTGACGGGTTCGGCCTGGCTGATGCCGACATGAAGCGCGATCAGCGTTGCGCCGATAGCATAAGTCCATCTGTGAAATCTGAAATCGCTCATCCGGTCCAGCAAAACCATGCCGGCGATGATGATCAGCGGATCGGTCAGAATAAAATACTCGGCCTTCAGGCCACGGCGAATGCCGAGCGCGTCAATGCCGATCGCCGACAGCATGAGCATGGCCGCCTGTAGCGCGGCCTGCCGTTCGCCTCGCCGCCACGCATAGACGATCCCTGGCAAGATGAGCCACGTCAGGAAAACTGTGGGCCGCGGTGACGTAAACAGAAAGAATGTGTAGCGCTGCAGCACGCTCACCACGCCGGACAGCAGCAAGCCGATAGCCGCGAATGGTCCGCTCGCTCCCGCTGCCAAGATCGCCTGCGGATCGGCGAAGGTCAGCATTTCTTCCAGCGGATTGAGAACGATCACGACGTTGCTGGCGTCGAAGTCAATGAATAGCGCCAGAAGGCCCAACGACGCCCCCGCGACCACAGCGAACATCGCCGTCAGAGTTTCGGCAAGCCGGACACGCCATATCCTGGCGAACGCGAACATACATATAAAAATCCAGCCAAGCAGTGCAGCCTGGTAGACGCCAAACCTGCCGAAAAGGAGCGGTTTCAACGACGCCATGTCGGTCCCTGTTGGATTAATTCCCAACGCAATGAGGGGCCACGACAGATAGATCATCAGTGCGGCGATGACCGCCGCGACCAAAACGGCGAACCCGGCGCGCGTCGTATTGCTCCAGAAAGCCGCGCTCGCGCCAGACGCCGACCCGAACGGCAGGATCAGGACCGGCAGCGCCGCGATCAGCAGGATCGCATGAATCTTGTTCTCAAGCGCCAGCACGCAAAGCATTGCTGCGAAACCGATCGCCAGCGGCCGCCATCCCGTTCCCCGGCGCGCGACGGCGATCAGGATCATCAGGGCAAACACGAAGAAACAGCCCGCGATCATCTCGCTGCGCAGGATGCGCATGTGAACCGCGACGCCACCTGAAAATGCGAAAGCGAAGGTTGCGAGCAGCGCTAACCTCCAGTCGCGAACGAGAAGCCGCGCAAGGCCGGCGAAAGCGAGGACGCAGGCTGTCGCTGTGAAGAATGCCAGCATCCTGCCCGCGCGAATGGCCGCCGTCATGGCCGCATCGAATGCGGGGACATTGGACGCGGACGGGATCGCCGACAGCGACGGCGCATCGAGAAGGCCGATCTGGTGCAGGAACTGAAGCCATCGGCTGACCGAGATAATCGTGAAGTACGCCGGATGCGGAAAGAACACGTACCGTCCGTCATTCAGCGACAGCGCGCTGTAGACGACCATGAAATCCATGTCGGCATTGCGCCAGTAGGCGATAAAATAGCCCGCAAGCAAGAACGAGATCGCGAGCAGAAGCACGATCACGGCGAGACCGCCCCACCAGCCGAACGGGGTCAGGCGCGCAAGGGCATCTGACCCGGCGTCGGTTTTCGTCGAGATGGAGTGCGGTGTTTCAGCAGACCGTGACATGTGATCTTTTCTATAAGATGAGAGCGAAGGCTATTTTGCTTGCGGATCAAACCGGCTAAGAGAGCGGGCGCGCGCCGCCGTCAGCGCAAGCTCTAGAGAACCCGAATGAAGACCGTCCACAAGCTCGCACTGGCGCGCATCGCATACCGAAACATCCACATCGCGCGTGCGCTCGTCGGAAGGTCGGATCGATGCCTCGCAACTCGAAACGGCGTGACGTACGATCTCGATCTGTCGCAAGGGATCGACTTTGCGATCTACCTTGGAAACATGTTCGAGCGGGGAACGCAGAACGCCCTGCGCAAATGGGTCAAGCCGGGATCGACAGTGCTTGACGTCGGCGCCAATATCGGCGCGCACTCCCTTCCGCTCGCGCAACTGGTGGGACCGTCGGGCCGTATCCTGTCGTTCGAGCCGACAGACTATGCCTACCGCAAACTGCGCCGCAATCTCGACCTCAATCCCGACCTTGCCGCGCGCATCACAACATTTCACTGTTTCCTTGCGGGACAGGACGATGTGAGCGTGCCGGACTCAATCTATTCGAGTTGGCCCCTGACGGAGCAGGACGATCTGCACGCCAAGCACCAGGGGCAAGCCATGCCGACAAACAAGGCGCGCGCCCTCAGCATCGATGGTGTCCTCGCCCAACTGGGCAATCCGATCGTGCAACTCGTCAAGCTTGATGTCGATGGATTCGAAACCGAAGTCCTGCGCGGCGCGACCGGATTGCTGCGCGACAGCCGGCCGGTTTTCCTGATGGAACTCTCACCGTATGTGCTCGACGAGCGCGGCTCGTCGCTGGAAGAAATGCTGGCCTGCTTCGCGCCGTATAATTATCGGTTCTATCACGAGCGAAGCGAACGGCTGCTTCCCCTTGAACCGAGCGCGCTTCGCCGACTCGTCGGCGACGGTGCGAGCATCAATGTCATCGCGCGCGCTGGCTAGATCGCCTTGATCTTGAAGAACGCGAAGACCACCATCTTCAGCAGCATGACGCCGTGCCGGAACCGCGAGATTTGGGTCTCGCCATACGCGCGCGCCGCATATCGGATCGGCAGGTCGATTGCCTTAAGGTTCAGCTTCGAGGCGCCGAAGATCAGATCGAAATCGCCGAACGGATCGAAATCGCCGAAATAGGCCTTACCTTCGCGTAAACGATAATAGTCCGTTCGCCGCATCACCTTGGTGCCGCACAGCGTGTCGGTGTAACGCTCGTTGAGCAACCACGAGAACAGATACGAGAAAATCTTGTTGGCGATCAGGTTGAGAAAACGCATGGCGTCTTCTTCAAGCGGATAAACCAGACGCGAGCCGTTGACGAACTCGCCCTTGCCCGACTTGATCGCGTCCCAGAACTTCGGAAGCTGTTCCGGCGGCATGGTGAGATCCGCGTCGAGGATCATCAGAACATCACCGCGCGCAACGTCGTAGGCGGTGAAGACGGCATCAGCCTTGCCCTTGCCGGGCTGGCGCAT
>JAGVII010000544.1 GCA_020056155.1 Afipia sp. | reverse complement strand
TCGTAGTAGCTCACGTGCGAGACCGGTGCGGCGGGATCGATGGGCTGCAACCCGCCAAGCGTCATGATCTTCCAGCTTTCCGAAGACTTTGCACCGTCAATTTTCCGCCAGTGGCCGGGCGCCTGCCATTCCTCGCGCTCAGCGGCGGCGAAGCCGTCCATCAGCCACAGCGTCGGGGTCGTATAGCCGCCGTCCTGCATGAAGGCGAGCCACTCGGCGTTTGTCACGAGATTGCGCGCCAGCTTGACCGGGCCGACCAGCGCACGGTGCGCCGGCTTTTCGTTGTCGAAATGAAATGAATCGTCGGTGTGGCCAATGGTGTGAATGCCTTCCATCAGCGTCACCCATGTATCGCCGCGGGTCGCGGCCGGAAATGTCCAGCCGGGTTCATAGGCCGGCGGGATCGGATTTTGTGCGAAGGCATGGAGAATGTCGGTAAGCAACAGCTCCTGATGCTGCTGCTCGTGGTTGAGGCCAACCTCAATCAGCGGCTCCAGCTTCGCAAGCGTGTCCGCATCCGCCGAACTGAAAAATGCCGCGACCGCGGCATCGACGTGCTTGCGGTAGGCCGTCACCTCGTCCGCGCCCGGACGGGTGAGGTGGCCGCGCTGGGCCCGGGCATGACGCGGCCCTGCGCTGACGTAATAGGAATTGAACAGGTAGGCGTAGTCGGGGTGATAGGGCCGGTAACCCGGTGAATGCTCGCCGAGCAGGAATTGCTCCCAGAACCAGGTGACGTGGGCGCGGTGCCATTTGGTCGGGCTCGCGTCCGGCATCGATTGGACCAGTTGATCCTCAGGGGACAGCGGAGCGGCCCGCCGCTCGGTCTCGTCCCGCACGGTGCGGTAGGCCGTCAACAGGCGCTCCGCGAGTTGTTCGCGGGATTCGGCCTTGAAGGGGGAAGAGGAGGTGGTGACGCGAGCGTCTGGCTGGGATGCTGGTTTCGTCACGAGAATCTCCGGTTGGGGAGAGAACGATGCTTCTGCGGATCGGTTCCGCAGAACGGATGCTCTAGATAGGGCGCCCAGCCGGAGAAAAAAGGCATCGTCGGCAATGAAGTGGATACGCGCCGGCTATGGCGCTGTTGCGGGGAGCGGGCATGGCAGGCCCGCATTGCGCCTCTCGGGGGTGGCATAGCACCCTTTCAGCGATTTGATTGGGCTGCGGAACCGTTTCACGCTACATATATGCCCCAGAGAGACAGGCTGGCGAGCGAATCCCGGCCTGAGCAGAGCCAGTTTAAGGACGCGAATATGAGCATCGACCAATTCATCGACAACGAAGTGAAGTCCAACGACGTCGTGCTGTTCATGAAGGGCACGCCGCAGTTTCCTCAGTGCGGATTTTCGGGCCAGGTGGTCCAGATCCTCGATCATGTCGGCGTTGCCTACAAAGGTCTGAACGTGCTCGAGTCCGGCGAGCTGCGCGACGGTATCAAGATCTATTCGAACTGGCCGACCATTCCCCAGCTCTACGTCAAGGGCGAATTCGTCGGCGGTTGCGACATCATCCGCGAGATGTTCCAGGCCGGTGAATTGCAGCAGCTGCTCGCCGACAAGGGCGTCGCGGTTCAGCAGCCGGTCGGCTGATATTTCAGGCGAGGCGGCTTTTTGACCGTCTTGCTTGTGCGGTCGCCTTTCTGAGCGATACAGTCCTCCCGGGCCCGGACCTGACGATCCGGGCATGGGAGGTTTTTTTGTATCGGGACCGGCGACTGCTGCGTGCGATCGTTCTTGTGAATGCGATGCTTGCGTTCACTGCTGTTGTTGCATTTGCCGACGGCGCGATGCGGGTCTATCCGCCGGACGCCGTGCTATCACCGCAGCGGCTTGAGCGCATCACCGACTACTTCAATGCTGAAGTCGCCAACGCGAAGATTTCCGGCGCGATCGTTCTGGTCCAGCGCCGCGGCAAGCAGGCTTATTTCAAGTCCTTCGGCAAGATCGATGTAACGACGGGCGAGCCGATGACACCGGAAGCGATCTTCCGGATTTTCTCGATGACCAAGCCGGTCACCAGCGTCGCGGCGATGCTGCTGGTGGACGACGGAAAGCTGAAGCTCGACGATCCGCTTTCGAAGTACATCCCGTCATTCGCGGCGGTGAAAGTTGGCGTCGAGGAGAAGGCGGCCAATGGAGAGCCGGCGCTGAAACTGGTCCCGCTGGACAGGCCGATCACGATCGAGGACCTGCTGCGGCATTCGTCCGGCATGACGTACGGCTTCTACGGGCCGGGCCTCGTGCGCAAGGCTTACGCCAAGATCGAGGCGACGGCAGACGATCTCGACAATGCGGCATTCGCGGAGAAGATCGCACAACTGCCTCTCAACGAACAGCCGGGTACGCTCTGGGACTATGGCCACTCGACCGATGTTCTGGCGCGCGTTATCGAGGTCGTGTCGGGAAAGTCACTCTATCAGTTCGAGAAGGAGCGGCTGTTCGATCCGCTCGGCATGAAGGACACGTCGTATTACGTCGCCGATCCGTCACAATACCGGCGCATTGCCGAGCCGATCCCAACGGACAGTAATTTCAGGACTGGGACCAAGCGGGACCCGCGTATCGCGAAACGTGAAGCCGGGACCACCGGACTGCTGACGACGATCGGCGACTACAGCCGATTCACCCAGATGCTGCTCAATGGCGGCGAACTCGACGGCAAGCGCTATCTGAAGCCTGAGATCTTCGCGACGATGACAACGAACCACATCGCGCCCGCCACCGCAGTGAAGCGCGGATCGTATTATTTCCCCGGCGATGGCTTCGGATATGGTCTCGGCTTCGGGGTCCGCACCGAACCCGGCAACGCCACGCCGCCGCCTCCGGGATCGCTCGGCGAAATCAAGTGGGACGGCGCGGGCGGCACTTATTTCTGGATCGATCGCGCGCAGGACATGTTCGTCATCCTGATGATCCAGTCGCCGTCGGAGCGCGGCCGGATTCAGCCGGCGCTGAAGGCCATGGTCTATGACGCGT
>JAGVII010000351.1 GCA_020056155.1 Afipia sp. | reverse complement strand
TGACATCGATCTTCCAGTGCCGGTATTTGGACGGCTCGGTCTGGAAGTCGATATAGGTCGCGCTGTTGGCGAGTTTTCTGTCCGTCTGGGCCATTGGCCACCCTCGATCCGGCTGAAATCTGAATTATAATGCATAATAATGCAACTTTTAGAGCCTGTCCAGCTGCATAATGCAGCTATCCTGCATTTTTGTGCATAGTCATGTTCAAATGTCATCACCGGGCTTGTCCCGGTGATCCCGATTAATTGGGCACCGTGCTCTGACTCTCGGGATGGCCGGGACAACCCCGGCCATGACAACCAAAACCGGTGCGGTCAGCCTCAGGCAGCGCGCTCCAGCGCGCCCTCGCCATGCAGGGACAACAGACGATTGGCAAAATCCGCCGCCGCCTTCAGCGTCGGTTCGGGCTTCTCGCGATGAGGCGAATGGCCGGCGCCGGGAATGATCGTCGTGTCCACCGGGCAGTAGCATTCGGTTTGCGCGATCTCGATATGACGCAAAGTGCCGTACTGATCGTCGGCACCCTGAATGATCTCGACCGGCACGCGGACATAAGCGAGCGATTCCGAAATGTCCCAATCGCGGAATTTCGGATCGAGCCAGACATCGGCCCAGCCGTTGAACGCGTTGTCGACATCCTTGTGCCAGCGCGCCAGCTTCGGCCTGAGATCGCCGGTGTCATAGTTCTGCCGGGTCCTGGTAATGGAGACGAGCCCGAAATCCTCGACCATGAAGTGCGGCGCGATCAACATGACGCCGCGCACCCGATGATCCTGAATGCCGCCGGCATAGACCGTTGCGATCGATGCGCCATCCGAATGACCAAGCAGCAGCCCGCGCCGGAAACCGATGGCGTCGAGCACCTTCGGCAACACCTCGAGCGCCTCGATGTCCATGAAATTGAGCGGGCGCGGCAGTTGCACGGGGGATGAGTTACCGTATCCCGCGCGCGAATACGCGAACACACCCGCACCCGTCGCAGCCTGAAGCTTTTCAGGGAAATCGCCCCACAGCCCGACAGAACCCAGGCCTTCGTGCAGCATCACGATGGTCGGCGCCTTGTCGGGCATCGGCCCGATCATGCGGTATTCGAGACTCGCGGAGCCGATGGAGAGCGTGCCGGAGGGTTGAAGGGTCATTGCCGTTTCCTCATTTCCTTCGTTTGGTTCGTCATTGCGAGGAGCATTTTGCGACGAAGCAATCCAGTCTCGCTTGTTGCTTCTGGATTGCTTCGCTTCGCTCGCAATGACGGCATCGTCATTTCGCCCCCTCGCGCAGCTTGAAGCGCTGGATTTTTCCGGTCGCGGTTTTCGGCAGGCTCTCCACCACCTCGATCCAGCGGGGATATTTCCATGGGCCGATCTTCTGCTTGACGTGCTCTTTCAACGCGCCGTTGAGGTCGCTCACCGAGGCGCCCTGCTTCAGCACGACGAATGCCTTAGGCTTCAGCAGCCCTTCGGAATCTTCCGCAGGCACCACGGCAGCTTCCGCCACCGACGGATGGGTGATCAGCGCGCTTTCGACTTCAAAGGGCGAAACCCAGATGCCCGAGACCTTGAACATGTCGTCGGAGCGGCCGCAGTAGGTGTAACGCCCCTCGGCATCGCGGGTGTATTTGTCGCCGGTGCGGGTCCAGCCGCCCTCGAATGTCTGGCGGCTTTTGCTGCGCTGGTTCCAGTAGCCCTCACCGGCAGATGGCGCATTCACAATCAACTCGCCGACCTCGCCGTCCGCCACGTCCGCGCCCACATCGTTGACGAGGCGCACCGCATAACCCGGCACCGGCTTGCCCGAGGTGCCGTACTTGATGTCGCCCGGCGCGTTGGACAGAAAGATGTGCAGCAGTTCGGTCGAGCCGACGCCGTCCAGAATATCGACGCCGAAACGCTGCTGCCAGCTTTGGCCCACAAGCGCGGGCAGCGCTTCGCCCGCCGAGGTGCAGACCCGCAGGCGTTTGGTGCGCGGCTCGTTCTTGAACGCGTCGTCGTTGAGCATCGCCGCGAACAGCGTCGGCACGCCGAAAAAGATGCTCGGATCGTGCTTGCGGATCAGTTCGAACATCACCTGCGGGGTTGGCCGCTCCGGATTGAGGATCGTGGTCGCGCCCACGCTCATGGGAAACGTCAGCGCATTGCCGAGGCCATAGGCAAAGAACAGCTTCGCCGCCGACAGACCGACATCGTCCTCGCGAATGCCGAGCACCTGCTTGGCGTAGGTTTCCGCGGTGGCTTCAAGATTGGAATGCAGATGGCGCACGCCCTTCGGCATGCCGGTCGAACCCGACGAGTAAAGCCAGAACGCAGGCTCATCCGGATGGGTCGCGGCGGTCTCGAACCGGTCGCTCTCTTTCGCGAGTTCATCCCTGAGCAGCAGGTATCCGTTGGCGTTTACGGCGGACACCAACACATGCTGCAGGTCCGGCATGCGGCCGAGCACGTCCTTCACCACCGGCAGCAAGGCTTCCGAAATGAACAGCACCCGCGCGCGGCAATCCGCCAGCACATAGGCATACTGTTCGGACGTCAGCAGCGTGTTGAGCGGCACCGGCACGATGCCAGCGCGGATGCTTCCTAAAAACACGATCGGAAAATCGATGGTGTCGAGCATCATCATCGCGACGCGTTCTTCCCGCCGCACGCCGAGCCGCCGCAGCAGGTTGGCGAGGCGGCGCGTCTGCGCCTGCAACTCGCCGTAGGTGATCTCGGAGACCGGATCCTTGAATACGACCTTGGCGCCGCGGCCGGCCGCCACATTGCGGTCGAGCAGATAGGTCACGGCATTGTATCCGCCGGACAAATCGCTCATGACTTCGATTCTGGGCCGGTGCCCAGTCCACCTTTCACCCGCACGACGCTCTCCCATAGTTTTTTAGAATTATAATTCATATAAAGTCACTGCCTGAGCTTGCTGTCAACCTTTTCCGGCATTATGTTTCAGGTTAAATCGACGAGTCGAAACGGCATGACCCCGCAGGCAGAACCGGAAACCCAATTCCTTGAACAGCTTGGGCAGCGCGTCCGCACCATGCGGGCGCTGCGCGGCATGTCGCGCAAGGTGCTGGCGAAGGTGTCGGGGATTTCCGAGCGCTACATCGCGCAGCTCGAAAGCGGCAAAGGCAACGTCTCCATCGTGCTGCTGCGACGGGTGTCTGCAGCGATGGGCGCGCATGTCGAGGACCTGATCCCGACCGCGGACACCTCGCCGGACTGGCTGGTGATCCGCGACCTGATGCGCAACGCGACGCCACAGCAGGTCGCACAGGCCAAGGACATTCTCTCCGGCAACGGCGCGTCGCGTCACGGCAACACCTTCGCCGGCATCGCACT
This sequence comes from Afipia sp., assembly GCA_020056155.1. Classification (GTDB taxonomy): domain Bacteria; phylum Pseudomonadota; class Alphaproteobacteria; order Rhizobiales; family Xanthobacteraceae; genus Afipia. The sequence continues at coordinate 1,126 of JAGVII010000351.1, read as the reverse complement.
GATCGGCCTGCGCGGCGCGGGCAAATCGACGCTCGGCAAAATGCTGGCGAAAAAGATCGGCTGGACCTTCGTCGAGTTGAACAAGGAAATCGAACAGCAGAACGGCCTGTCGGTCGCCGAGATCATCGCGCTTTACGGCCAGGAAGGGTTTCGCCGCATGGAGCAGGCAGCGCTGGCTCAATTGCTCGCGCGCAAGGAGCCGGTCGTGCTGGCGACCGGCGGCGGCATTGTCTCCGAACCGGTGACGTTCGATCTGGTGCTGTCGTCGTTCTACACGGTCTGGCTCAAGGCCTCGCCCGAGGAGCACATGGGACGCGTGCGCAGGCAGGGCGACCTGCGGCCGATGGCCGACGACCGCTCCGCCATGCAGGAACTGCGCACCATTCTGCTCAGCCGCGAGCCGCTCTATGCACGCGCGGCGGCGCAGGTCGATACCGCGGGGCTCGATATCGATGAAGCCGCGCGGCGGCTGGCCGATACCGTCGCGCCGGTGCTGGCGAAGCAGTCGCCGACGTTCGCGCCGCGTTCCGTCGCCGCGCAATGAGCGCGGCTCTCGAAATCATCGGGGCGCCAGCGAAGACCACGGCCGCCGATCCCGCGCGTACGCTCGCGGATCTGCTCGCCGCACGCGGGCTTGACGCGGCAACCATCGTCGCGATCCGCAACACGCTGCACACCGACGACATGTCGCGCGATTTCCGCACCCTCGCCGACGTCATCGAGGCCAATGCGCTGCCGATGCTCGACCGCATGCAGGACGGGCCGCGTATCGCACACGACACGCTGGTGCTGTCATTCGCGGCGTGTGGGGATGGCAGAGCGAGGCTGACGGGTTTCCGCCGTTTCCTGATGCGACGCGAAGGTATCGTGCCGACGGACATCGTCTATGATTACGACGCCGCGCATCTGCTGCATGCGTTTATCGCCCGTGCTGCGACGCCGGTGTTCTACGATGCATTCGATGAGGAGGGGCTGGACGATCTGATCGGGACGCTGATCGTGCAGTGGCCGCAGCCGCTGGAGCGGGATATTGTCCGTGCGGATAAAGCGGGACTGTTTGTTCGCGATTGACTTCGTCATTGCGAGCGAAGCGAAGCAATCCATTTTCGCAAAGAAAACATGGATT
>JAGVII010000419.1 GCA_020056155.1 Afipia sp. | reverse complement strand
TCCCTTGGCGGCTGTCCGGCCTCTTGTCCGGATACCTACCGACTGACACACGACCACAGGCACGTGCGAAATTGGGCAAGGGTGAAATATGAGTTTTGACTCGGTGGTGCAAGTATTTTCTTGCCCGCGAGACAACTTTCCACGCCGCGTGATCGAAAAGTCGCGGGTGAATTAACGAAGCGAGAGAAAGATGAACGCGCGTTAAGTTTTCAGGCGCACGAAGCGCTCGAAGGCCGCGCGTTCAGCTTCAGATCTTGCGGGTGAACGGCTCGACGCGCTGCGCGCCGCGCAGGAAGCCGATCATGATGACGATGCCGAGCACGAACAGCACTGCCTGGATGATATGAGCGCCGGCGTCGTCGAGGCCGAACAGGATCGCCAGCGCCCAGCCGCCGGCAAAGGCGGCGCCAAACACCTCGGCGCCGATCAGAATAGCGGCGCTGACGACGGTGATGACGCTGGGCCATGCGATTTCGCGGGCGTTGGCTTCGAGCTTCCTGGCGTTCATGACTTCGTGATCCTGTTTCGGGCCGCAATCTCTGCGAAATCGCCGTCCCAATCAAGCGGGAAGGGCGCAAAAAAGCCCCACCCGGTGGTATAGAGAAGCACCTGAAAATCGCTGCAAATAAGGCCTCACCATGTCAGAAGCGTCCTCAACCGTTGCCGCCGCGTCCTCCTTGCAAGCGCCGGAGGCCAATCCGCTCCTGCAGGCCTGGCAGACGCCGTTCGAGACGCCGCCTTTCGCCGACATCCGCCCCGAGCACTTCCTGCCGGCCTTCGACAAGGCCTTTGCGGACCACACAGCGGAGATCGAGGCCATCAAGGCCAACCCGGCCGAGCCGACCTTCGAAAATACTGTCACGGCGCTGGAGCGGGCGGGCAAGCTGCTCTCCCGGGTGTCGGCGGTGTTCTATGATCTCGTCGGCGCGCATTCGAACCCGGAACTGCTCAAGGTCGAATCCGAGGTCGCGCTGAAGCAGGCGCGGCACTGGAATCCCATCTCCATGGACGCCGCGCTGTTTGACCGGGTCAGCAAGCTTCGCGACAAGGCCGCCTCGCTCAAGCTGACGCCGGAGCAGGCGCGGCTGCTGGAGCGGACCTGGATCAGCTTCCATCGCTCCGGCGCGGGCCTCAGCGAGGCCGCCAAGGCCCGGACGGCCAAGATCAACGAGCGGCTGGCGCATCTGGCGACATCTTTCAGCCACCATCTGCTCGGCGACGAGCAGGACTGGACCATGGAGCTCGGCGAGGGTGATCTGGCAGGCCTGCCAGCCAGCTTCGTCGCGGCCGCCAAGGCCGCCGCCGAGGAGCGCGGCATGCCCGGCAAGATGGTGGTGACGCTGTCGCGGTCGTCCGTCGAGCCGTTCCTGAAGGATTCCAGCCGCCGCGACCTGCGCGAGAAGGTGTTCAAGGCCTTCACCGCCCGCGGCGACAACCAGAACGACAACGACAACAGCGCCATCATCCTTGAGGTTTTGAGACTGCGCGAGGAACGGGCGAAGTTGCTCGGCTATCCGAGCTTTGCCGCCTACCGCCTGGAGGATTCCATGGCCAAGACGCCGGAGGCCGTCCGCGGCCTCCTGGAGCGGGTCTGGAAGCCGGCCCGCGCCCGCGCCATGGCCGACCGCGATGCGCTTCAGGCGCTGATCGCCGAGGAGGGCGGCAACTTCAAGCTCGCGGCCTGGGACTGGCGCTACTACGCCGAAAAGCTGCGCCAGCGCCGCGCCAATTTCGACGACGCTGCGATCAAGCCCTATCTCCCCCTCGACAACATGATCGATGCCGCCTTCGACGTCGCGACGCGGCTGTTCGGCATCACCTTTAGCGAGCGCAAGGACGTGCCCGTCTGGCATCCGGACGTGCGGGTCTGGGAGGTCAAGGACGCGCAGGGCAAGCACAAGGCGCTGTTTTACGGCGACTACTTCGCGCGGCCGTCCAAGCGGTCCGGCGCCTGGATGACCTCGCTGCGCGATCAGCAGAAGCTCGATGGCGACGTCGCGCCGCTGGTCATCAATGTCTGCAATTTCTCGAAGGGGACCGGCGGCCAGCCGTCGCTGCTGTCGCCCGACGATGCCCGCACGCTGTTTCACGAATTTGGTCATGGCCTGCACGGCATGCTCTCGAACGTGATGTATCCGTCGCTGTCCGGCACCAGCGTGTTCACGGATTTTGTCGAACTGCCGTCGCAGCTTTACGAGCACTGGCAGGAGCGGCCGGAGGTGCTGCAGACGTTCGCGCGGCATTATCAAACCGGCGAACCGCTGCCGGCGGACCTGCTCAAGCGCTTTATCGCCGCGCGCAAGTTCAATCAGGGCTTCGCCACGGTGGAGTTCGTCTCCTCCGCGCTGATGGACCTCGAATTCCATACCCAGCCGGCCGCCTCGATCACCGACGTTCGCGCGTTCGAGAAGCAGGAACTGGACAAGATCGGCATGCCTGCCGAGATCGCACTGCGCCACCGTCCGCAGCAGTTCGGTCACATCTTCTCCGGCGATCATTATGCGTCGGGCTACTACAGCTACATGTGGTC
>JAGVII010000878.1 GCA_020056155.1 Afipia sp. | reverse complement strand
CGCGTTGTTGACGTGCTGGTCTCCGGTGAGCGCATGGCAGATGAGCACCGCATTGCTGCGTTCCGCGTTCAGCGTCCCGTACGTGGTGTAGGCAATCTGGAACGGCGATAGTTCGACGCCGGCGTCGAGCCTCAGCGGCTTTTCATGACCGAAGGTCACAACATGGGAGTCGCGCGGATTGTCGGCGTCCCGCACGATGGAATCGGGCGCCAGTTCAGACTGCGGCGGCTTGACGTTCATCTTCAAATGCGGCCGCCCGCGGGGGCAACCTCCCGGACACATCAGGCCATAAAAAACCCGGCCTGAACGAAGGTTCGGCCGGGACCCTTGATGTTCCCCGGCCTGTTTAGCGAGTTGTTTAACGTGGCTGCAAGCCGGCCGGCTCAAATGACCACGGAATGGCTAAGTTACTAATCACGAACGGCCTTTTCGTCAAGCTGCAGCGCGATAACGCGGACCGTCCCGGATGTGGCTCAAGGCCGGAATTGCCAATGTTTTCTTTGCTTTCAGGCGCTCTCCTGCCTATCAATGCGCCCGTCACCCAGACCAGCCCGTCCATTTTCGATCAATTCCAGACGGCCTTTGCGCCGTCAGCAGCGTTCGGACCAAGTTGAACCGATGACCAAGCAACCGCCATCACTGCAGGACCTGCGCCGCGAAATCGATTCCATCGACGAGCAGGTGCATGGCCTCTTGATGCAGCGTGGCGACATCATCGACCGTCTGATCTCGGTGAAGAAAACGCAGGAAGTCGGTTCGGCATTCCGGCCCGCGCGCGAGGCCGACATGATGCGCCGCCTCGCGCAACGTCATCGCGGCATCCTGCCGCTCGACACCGTCGAGAGCATCTGGCGCGTCATCATCTCGACGTTCACTTACGTCCAGGCGCCGTTCTCGGTGCATGCCGATCTGTCGATCGGCGAATCCGCGATGCGGGATTCGGCGCGGTTTCATTTCGGCTTCACTGTTCCGTTTATCTCGCACTTCAACGCCGAGGCCGCCGTCGAGGCGGTGGCGAAATCCAAGGGCGATCTCGCGCTGATTTCGGCTGTCAGCAGCCGCTCGCCGTGGTGGCTTGCGCTGGAGCCCGCAGCCGCGCCGAAGATCATCGCGCGATTGCCGTTCGTCGAACGCGCCGATCATCCGGCGGCACTGCCGGTGTTCGTGGTGTCGCGCGTCGCAGCCGATGCGATGGTCACCGAGGTCGAGATGTGGAGCGTCCGCGTCTCCGGCTGGAGCGCGGATGTGGCGCGCGCGCTGTCGCCGTTCTCGGAAATCATCGCCGTTCCCGACACGGCATCGGACGGCGCGGCCCTGCTGATCTCGGTTCCGGGACCGGGCGGGCTCGACAAGATCACCGCCGCGCTGGTCGCGGCGGGGGCATCGGTGCGTTCATCGGCTCTCGTCGGCAGCCATGCAACGCGCTATACGGTGCCGCCGACCGCCGCGTCCAGATAGTCTTTTCTTTTCGGAGTTGAGTTGATGTCACGTCCTGTCCCGAAGCCGGGCATTCTCGATATTGCACCCTACACGCCGGGCAAGAGCGGCGCCGGGCTGACCGGCCGCGTGTTCAAGCTGTCGGCGAACGAGACCCCGCTCGGGCCGTCGCCGAAAGCCATCGCCGCCTACAAGGCCGCCGCCGATCATCTCGAAGATTATCCGGAAGGCACCTCGCGCGCGCTGCGCGAAACCATCGGACGCACCTACGGGCTCGATCCCGACCGCATCATCTGCGGCGCGGGTTCGGACGAACTTCTCAATTATCTTGCCAACACCTATCTCGGCCCCGGCGACGAGGCGATCCACACCACCCACGGCTTTCTGGTCTATCCGATCGCCACCATGGCGAACGGCGCGACCAATGTGATCGTGCCGGAGAAGAACTTCACCGCCGACGTCGACGCGATCCTGGGCGCCGTGACACCCCGCACCAAGCTGGTGTGGCTCGCCAATCCGAACAACCCGACCGGCACCTATGTGCCGTTCGACGAGGTCAAGCGGCTGCGCGCCGGATTGCCGCCGCATGTGCTGCTGGTGATCGACGCGGCGTACTCCGAGTATGTCTCGCGCAACGACTACGAGGCCGGCATCGAAATGGTCGCGACCCACGACAACACGGTGATGATGCGCACGTTCTCGAAGATTCACGGCCTCGCGTCGTTGCGGGTCGGCTGGATGTACGGTCCTGCCAACATCATCGATGCGGTGAACCGCATCCGCGGCCCGTTCAATGTCTCGACGGCGGCATCGGAAGCAGCGATCGCCTCGCTGGAAGACACCGAACACCAGAACAGATCCCGCGTGCACAACGACACGTGGCGCACATGGCTCACCGACGAGGTCGGCAAGCTCGGACTTGAAGTGACGCCGAGCGTTGCGAACTTCATCCTGATCCATTTTCCGCAGGAGAAGGGCAAGACCGCCGAGGACGCCGATGCGTTTCTCACCAGGCGCGGGCTGATCCCTCGCGCGCTGAAGAACTACAAGCTGCCGCATGCGCTGCGCATGACCGTCGGCACCGAGGAAGCCAACCGCCTCGTGGTCGCCGCTCTCGCTGAATTCATGGGGCGGACGTGAACGCGCAGCCACTCTTCGGGCGAATCGCGCTGATCGGCTTCGGCCTGATCGGCGGCTCGATTGCGCGTGCGGCACGCGCCCAGGGGCTTGCGGGAGAGATCGTGGCTACCGCGCGCTCGCCGGCGACCCGCGCGCGCGTGCAGGAACTCAGCATCGTCGATCGCGTGGTGGACACAAATGCGGAGGCGGTGAAGGACGCCGACCTCGTTATCCTGTCCATCCCGGTCGGCGCCTGCGGGCCGGTCGCGGAGGAAATCGCAAAGCATCTCAAAGCGGGCGCGATCGTGTCCGACGTCGGCTCCGTCAAGGGCATGGTGCTG
>JAGVII010000509.1 GCA_020056155.1 Afipia sp. | reverse complement strand
TGAAGCCGGAGGAATTCTTCCAGGGCCTGTTCACCACCGCGCTCGAGCCGGACGAGATCATCACCCGCGTGATGTTTCCGCTGCCGAAGAAGGCCGCCTACCAGAAATTCCGCAATCAGGCCTCGCGCTACGCGCTGGTTGGTGTGTTCGTCGCGCGGCGTCCCTCGGATGTCCGTGTCGCGGTGACCGGTGCCGGCGGTGACGGTGTTTTCCGCGCGACCGAATTCGAGGAGGCGCTGAAGAAGCGGTTCTCGCCGAAGTCGCTCGACGGGTTGACGGCGTCGGCCGATGGGCTCAACAGCGACATCCATGGCAGCGCGGAATATCGCGCGCATCTCATCGGCGTGCTCGCGCGCCGTGCCGTGGAAGCCGCGACCGCCAAGACCTGAGTTTCGAGGCCAAGTTTGGAGTTCGTGTGAGCATGAGCAAGATTCCGGCATCCGTCGATGCGACGCTCGATCTGCTCACCAGCCGCGGCTATCTCGCGGAGCGCTCGCTCGCAACGGTGGTCTATCTGTCGCTCAAGATGGGCCGACCGCTGTTTCTCGAAGGAGAGGCGGGCGTCGGCAAGACCGAGATCGCCAAGGTTCTGAGCGCAGCCCTCGGGCGCAAGCTGATCCGTCTGCAGTGCTATGAAGGCCTCGACGTCGCCTCTGCCGTGTATGAATGGAACAGCGCAGCGCAGATGATAGCCATTCGTCTGGCGGAAGCCAGCGGCGAGACCGACCGCGAACAGTTGTCCGCGGACGTCTTTGCGGAGAAATATCTGATCAAGCGGCCGTTGCTTCAGGCGCTGGAGCCGGATGTCGCCGGGCCCCCGGTGCTGCTGATCGACGAACTCGATCGCGCGGACGAAGCGTTTGAGGCATATCTGCTGGAAATTCTCAGCGACTTTCAGGTGACGATTCCGGAGTTCGGCACGGTGAAAGCGCCGCAAGCACCCATCGTGATCGTGACCTCGAACCGGACCCGCGAAATCCACGATGCGCTCAAGCGCCGCTGCCTCTATCACTGGGTTGATTATCCGTCCGCCGAGCGCGAACTGGCCATTGTCAAATCCCGCGTGCCGAACATCGGCGCGAAGCTGTCGCAGCAGGTCGTCGGATTTGTTCAGGCATTGCGCGAGCAGGATCTGTTCAAGGTGCCGGGAGTGGCCGAGACCATCGACTGGGCGACCGCGCTGACCGAACTCGATGCGCGCTCGCTGACGCCGCAGGTGGTGGGCGATACGCTTTGCGCGCTTCTGAAATATCAGGACGACATCGGGCGCATGCAGGGACCCGCGCTCGACAAGGTAATCAAGGAAGCCGTCAACGATCCGGCAGCCTGAATGCGTTTCGGGGATCGTCATGATAAGTGACAGAATGCCGAATGATATCGAAACCCCAGTGGCCGGATTGATCGCGGACAACGTCATTGGGTTCGCGCGCGCTCTTCGCGTGGCGGGTCTGCCGATCGGGCCGGGTGCGGTGATCGATGCGCTGAAGGCGATGCAACTGATCGACATCGGCAACCGCGCCGATCTGTTCACCACGCTGGAATCCATTTTTGTCAAACGCCACGAGCATGCGCTGATCTTCGCGCAGGCGTTCGACCTGTTCTTTCGCCGCGCCGAAGGGACAGAGAGCATGCTCGACTCGGTCCCGTTGCCGCCCGAAGCGCAGAAACCTCCGCCGCCGGCCTCGCGCCGCGTTCAGGAAGCCTTCGCACAGAGCCGCAATATCGAAGGGCCCGAGATCGAGGAGAAGGACGTTCAGCTCTCGGTCTCCGACCGCGAGGTGCTTCAGCGCAAGGATTTCGCGCAGATGAGCGCTGCAGAGATCGCCGAAGTGGCGCGCGCGATTGCGCAGATGAAATTGCCGCAGGCCGAGTTGCGGACACGCCGGTTCAAGCCGGACGCGCGGGGCCAGCGGCTCGATCTGCGGCGGACCTTGCGCGGCAGCCTGCGCACCGGCGGCGAGATCGTGAAATTCCAGCGGCTCGGCCGTATCGACAAACCCGCGCCGATCGTGGCGCTGCTCGATATTTCCGGCTCGATGACCGACTATACCCGGCTGTTCCTGCAATTCCTCCATGCAATCACCGATGCGCGCAAACGCGTCTCGGTATTCCTGTTCGGCACACGGCTGACCAATGTGACGCGGGCCTTGCGCGCGCGCGATCCTGACGAGGCGCTGGCGGCTTGTTCGTCGAGCGTCGAGGATTGGGCGGGCGGTACGCGGATCGCGACATCGCTGCACAACTTCAACAATCTCTGGGGCCGGCGGGTGCTGGGGCAGGGCGCCATCGTCCTGCTGATCTCGGACGGACTTGAGCGGGAGGCGGACTCCCGGCTGGAGTTCGAGATGGACCGGCTCCACCGGTCCTGCCGCCGCCTGATCTGGCTCAACCCGCTGCTGCGCTTCGAGGGCTTCGAGGCCAAAGCGCAGGGCATCAAAATGATGCTGCCGCATGTTGATGAATTCCGGCCCGTACATAACT
>JAGVII010000787.1 GCA_020056155.1 Afipia sp. | reverse complement strand
TTCCGGTAAAGATCAAGAATACAAGACCAAGGGGCGCTAGAAATCGCAGCATGCTTCTCTCCTTCCGCGTATATATGCACGATCTGGCCCAACCCCCGCGAACTTTTACACCACTAGGGTGTCGGTCCGGTCATCAGGTTCAACAAGCGTCGATTTCGAGAGACCCACGAGGGCAATCGGGTCGATGGACCGAAGGCGAGGAACCCTCCCGCAGGCGTCGGTGCTACCGCGGTTGGGTCGAAAAGACGATGGTTCAACGCTTCGGGCATTCTGGGCCGCTTAATCGATGTCAGATTGTCCGAAACTGCCCCATCATGCCGTTATCCTCGTGCTCCAGGATATGACAGTGATACATAAATGGCGCTATTTCGGCAGGCTGATTGAAATGCACGAGCAATTCCACCGGCTCTCTAATGACTACGGTGTCACGAGTACCGGCGTCGCGAAGAATCGGCTTGCCGCCGTTGCGACTAAGGACCTCGAACTGCACTCCGTGAATATGGAAGGGGTGGAACATCATCTCTCCCGATACTTCCCAGATTTCAGTATCACCCAGCCGGACTTTTTCGTCGATGCGGTTCATATCGAACGGACGGCCGTTGATGACCATGCCGCCACCCGAGTCCGTCCCTCCGCCCATCATACCCCCCATGCCCATTCCACCCATCCCCATATTCAGAACAAATCGGCGTCGTGTGTTGGCTTTCGACGGATCCGCACGCGGCCGTTCCACAACGCGCTCTGGAATCTTGCTAGGCGCGCCATGGCCTCCAACGGGGTCAAACTGCAATACTGTCTCGCCCTGACCGCCAAGAATTTCCTTCGCGAAATTGCGTGCTTTTGCCAGCGGTCCCATCATCATCGGCATGTTGGTGTCCGGAGCCGTCTTGAGGGACACGGCTTGGCCATTCGAAAAGTCCACCAACACCTCGGCGCGCTCGCCCGGCGCAAGTGTGAGCGAGCTGACGCTGATGGGGCGATCGAGAAGACCGCCCTCGCTTGCGATCCAGTGAAACGTTCGATTGTCGCTGAACGAAAGGTCATAGATTCTGGCATTAGACCCATTTACGAGCCGCAGACGCACCAATCGATTTGGAACACGCGCCGTGGCGTTCGGGGTGCCATTGGACAAGATGGTATTGCCACGACGTCCCTGCATCATCGTCATCATTCCTTGCGGGACCACCATTAGCCCGTCCTCGAACTGCCTGTCTTGAATGACCACGGGAAGGTCATCGACACCGTACTCAGAGGGTAAAGCAAGAGCCCGCTCGGCCTCATCGGTAACAAGCAGCAAGCCTGCCAGCCCGGAATACACCTGCACTCCAGTCCGCCCGTGAACGTGGGAATGATAGAACAGCGTGGCGGCTGGCTGGCGAATAGGCAGCACCGGACGCCAGACGTTACCAGCGGTGATGATCCGGTGGGGTCCGCCATCGAGTTCGGCTGGAATGAGAAGGCCGTGCCAATGAACCGTGGTGTCTTCGTTCAGCGTGTTGGTCACGGCAATCTCAACGTCGTCCCCCTGATAGACACGGATTGAAGGACCAAGGTAGCTCCCACTGTACCCGAGACTAGCGCTCGCTCGTCCCGGAAAGAATTCAGTCGTGCCCGCTTGCACGCGTAGCGCAACCGCGTTGCCTTCTTTCCGCGCGTCAATAAGTGGAGGCATCCGCAGGGGCTGCCGTTCCGCTGCCGCATCCGCCGCGGTCCAATCGGCATAATAGGACGTGAAGGCGCCTGCGCCGATAACCCCAGCACCGGCAAGAAAGGATCGGCGGTTGAATTTCATCGGTACGCCTGCGGTTCAATGGATGTCATTCGAACGCCCACGTGCTGATGAGAAACAGATATGGCGGCCGAAAAAATTAGCAATATCTAATATTATATCAGAACCCTGGGCTCAATCGCGGGAGAAGAACCCAACGGTCATCCGAGATATCGACCAGGCGTCCCTTTGCGGCTAACGCGCATTTAAGGCCTGTTTCGGCCACCTTCCGTGACGCGAATAGAGTATCCGGACTGGCATCTGCACGAGGCCTCTTGAATTAATATCATAACACACTAAATTAGCAATTACTAATGCAATGCAAGTGACAAAGTGACGACTATGCTGAATCTCGCGGACTTTGAGAAAAGCGCCATGGAAGTGGCGGGCATTCTCCGCGCGCTCGCGAATGAGCGTCGGTTGATGATTCTTTGCCAGCTGGTCGAATACGGCGAAGCGACCGTGGGTTCCCTCGTCGATGCAGTCGGCATTAGCCAATCCGCGCTGTCTCAACATCTTGCGAAAATGCGCGACGAGGGAATCGTCACGTTTCGACGAGATTCCCACACGGTTTGGTACCGAATCGCGGACGGGCGGATTGAAGAGCTTTTTGCAACGCTTCATCGGCTGTTTTGTAAGCCGGTCAGAAAATCAGGAAAACGCAAATGACCACACATCATGATCCACAGGAAGCATTGCGCTTGATCAATGAAGAGGGGGCCTTGCTCATCGACGTGCGCGAACCGGACGAACATGCGCGCGAGCGTATCCCAAATGCCAAGCCTGTTCCATTGTCCCGCCTTACCG
>JAGVII010000479.1 GCA_020056155.1 Afipia sp. | reverse complement strand
CAGGGTCACCGCAAGGGCGGCCCCGATCATGCCGGTAAATGTGAGAGCCGGCGTCCCGGCCAGCAGCGTCAGGGCAACCGCGAATGTGGCTGTCGCATCGAGGTTGAGCAGGATACCGATCAGCGGTGTCGCCACGATCAGCGGCACGCCGGCCGCCAGCCAGTGCGCCAGCGCCTTCGCCGCGCAGCTTAGTTCCAGCGGCGTGCGGCTCATCACGATCAGGTCGAGCGAACCGTCCTCCTGGTCGGCGGTGAACAGGCGATCCAGCGTCAGCAGGCTCGCCAGCATGGCGCCTAGCCACAGAATCGCCGGGCCGATCCGTTTCAGCAAAGCCAGATCAGGGCCGATTGCGAACGGCATCACCACCACGACCGAGACGAAAAACAGCACGCCGATCATCGCGCCGCCGCCGGCGCGCAGCGCGACGCCGATGTCGCGGCGGATAAGCGCGGCTAGAGCCGTCACGCAGCACCGCCGATCCGCAGTTCCTGTGCGGGAACCCCAAGCGGCCCGTGGGTCGCGGCCAGAATGATTCCGCCACTGCGCAAATGCGCACCCATCAAGGCGGCCACCATGGCCTGCCCGGCGGTGTCGAGCGCCGACGCCGGCTCGTCCAGCAGCCAGACCGGGCGATTGACGGCAATCAGCCGGGCAATCGACAGGCGGCGGCGCTGGCCGGCTGAAAGGAACGCGGCGGGCAGGTGGACGGCATGGCCGAGGCCCACCGCCTCAAGGCTGGCGGCTCCGTCAATCGCTTCGCCGCCGAGGAAATTCCGCCAGAAGTCGAGATTCTCCAGCACCGTGAGGGACGGTTTCAGCGCGTCGCGGTGGCCGAGATAGTGCGCCTGCTCGGCTGGCGTCAGTTCGGCCTCCCCACCGTCGAGCGCAATCGCGCCGCTTGCGGGCGGCAGCAGTCCGGCGATAATCCGCAGCAGCGACGACTTGCCGGCCCCGTTGATGCCGGTCACCGCCAGCGCCTGTCCCGCGGGGACCTCAAAATCGAGACCGGAAAAGATACCTCGTCCGCCCCTGACGCATTCCAGACCCCGACACGTAAGCCTCATGACAGATTGACCGATGGCTTGTGACAGGGCGCTGCAGTTCCAGCCGTAACATGCATGACAGGCAGACAATCCATAGCGGGTGTGGTGGACAGACTGGAAAGATTCTATAAAACCGGAACTTGGTGCAGCACACAATCAGCCGCCGGAAACAGCACGGTTCAATCCTGATTCTTTTGCTTTTGACGGTGTAAAGATACCTTTTGCCGGGTGTCTCCAACTTCTGAACTGGGATCGCTCATATGCCCTCGCTCGACAGCTTTAAATGCCAGAAAACCCTCAAGGTCGGCGCCAAGACGTACGTTTATTACAGCCTGCCTGCCGCTGAAAAGAACGGCCTCAAGGGCATTTCGAAGCTGCCTTACTCGATGAAGGTGCTGCTTGAGAACATGCTGCGCAATGAAGACGACCGCACGGTCAAGAAGGCCGACATTGTCGCGTTCTCGAAGTGGGCGAGCAAGAAGACCCTCGAACACGAAATCGCATTCCGCCCGGCGCGCGTGCTGATGCAGGATTTCACCGGCGTGCCTGCGGTGGTCGACCTCGCCGCCATGCGCAACGCGATGAAATCGCTCGGCGGCGACGCCGAAAAGATCAACCCGCTGGTCCCCGTCGATCTCGTGATCGATCACTCGGTGATCGTGAACTTCTTCGGCGACAACAAGGCTTTCGGCAAGAACGTCACGGAAGAGTACAAGCAGAACCAGGAGCGCTACGAATTCCTGAAGTGGGGCCAGAAGGCGTTCTCGAATTTCTCCGTGGTGCCGCCCGGCACCGGCATCTGCCATCAGGTCAATCTCGAATATCTGGCCCAGACGGTCTGGACCAAGAAGGAGAAGATGACCGTCGGCAAGAAGAAGGGCACGTTCGAAGTCGCCTATCCGGATTCGCTGGTCGGCACTGACTCGCACACCACCATGGTCAACGGTCTCGCCGTGCTGGGCTGGGGCGTCGGCGGCATCGAGGCGGAAGCCTGCATGCTCGGCCAGCCGCTGTCGATGCTGCTGCCGGACGTTGTCGGCTTCAAGCTCAAGGGCAAGATGCGGGAAGGCGTGACCGCGACTGACCTGGTGCTGACCGTGACGCAGATGCTGCGAAAGCTCGGCGTGGTCGGCAAGTTCGTCGAGTTCTACGGCCCGGGTCTCGACCACCTGTCAGTCGCCGACAAAGCCACCATCGCCAACATGGCGCCGGAATACGGCGCGACCTGCGGCTTCTTCCCGGTGGACAAGTCCGCGATCGACTACCTGAAAACGTCTGGCCGCGCCGCGCCACGCGTCGCGCTGGTGGAAAAATACGCCAAGGCGCAGGGCCTGTTCCGTACGGCGGCTTCGCCCGACCCCGTGTTCACTGAAAAGCTGGTGCTCGATCTCGGCGACGTCGTGCCGTCGCTCGCAGGTCCGAAGCGTCCGGAAGGCCGCGTGCCGCTGGAACTGGTTGCCAGCGGCTTCCAAACCGCGCTGACCGGCGAATACAAGAAGCCGGATGGCCACGACGAGCGCTTCCCGGTGGAAGGCCGTCCCGACGATCTCGGTCACGGCGACGTGGTGATCGCCGCCATCACCTCCTGCACCAACACCTCGAACCCGAGCGTGCTGATCGCCGCGGGCCTGCTGGCGCGCAAGGCTGTCGCAAAGGGCCTCAAGGCCAAGCCATGGGTGAAGACCTCGCTCGCGCCGGGCAGCCAGGTGGTCGCCGAGTATCTGGCGAACTCCGGCCTGCAGAAGGATCTCGATGCGGTCGGCTTCAACCTCGTCGGCTTCGGCTGCACCACCTGCATCGGCAACTCCGGCCCGTTGCCGGAAGAGATTTCCAAGTCGATCAACGAGAACGGCATCGTGGCAGCCGCCGTGCTGTCCGGTAACCGCAACTTCGAGGGCCGCGTCTCGCCGGACGTGCAGGCAAACTATCTTGCCTCGCCGCCGCTCGTCGTTGCACACGCGCTCGCCGGAACGGTGACGAAGAACCTTGATGTCGATCCGATCGGCACCGGCAAGGACGGCAAGCCGGTCTACCTGAAGGACATCTGGCCGACGTCGCAGGAGATCAACGCCTTCATCAAGAAGTACGTCACCTCGACAATCTTCAAGAAGAAGTACGCCGACGTGTTCAAGGGCGATACCAACTGGCGCAAGATCAAGACCGTGACCAGCGACACCTACGCCTGGAACATGAGCTCGACCTATGTGCAGAACCCGCCGTACTTCGAAGGCATGAAGATGGAGCCCGAGCCGATCAAGGACGTGCTCGATGCGCGCATCCTTGCGATGTTCGGCGACAAGATCACCACCGACCACATCTCGCCGGCCGGTTCGATCAAGCTGACCTCGCCCGCCGGCAAGTATCTGTCCGAGCATCAGGTGCGGCCCGCCGACTTCAACCAGTACGGCACGCGCCGCGGCAACCACGAAGTGATGATGCGCGGCACCTTCGCCAACAT
>JAGVII010000458.1 GCA_020056155.1 Afipia sp. | reverse complement strand
GGTGCGCGCCCGCTGCTTCGCTGTTTCAACAAGATTGATCTGATGGCGCAGGTCGAGACTGGATGTCGGCTCGCCGAGCAGGAGCACGCCGGGCCCATGGTCCGCTTCGCCGCAGGCGAGTTGGACGAGGACGCGGGCGAAGTGGGCGCGCTGCTGTTCGCCGCCTGACAGCGTCGGCAATTCGCGGTGCCGGAATGGCGCGAGATCGAGCTCGGCAATGACGGCATCGACCAGCGGTGCCGCGACGGTGCGCGGGCGGTCGCCGGCGCCCATCGCCACGATCTCCTCGACGGTAAACGGGAAGGAGACATTGACATGCTGGGACAGCATGACGCGATGACTCGCCAGTTCGCGCGAGGAGAACGAGGCGAGATCGCGGCCCTTGAGCCGGATGCCGCCGGCGGTGCAGCGAAGGTCACCGGACAGCATGCGCAGCAGCGTCGATTTGCCGGCGCCGTTCGGCCCGACGATGGCAACGGTCTCGCCGCCGCGAAGCCGCACGCTGACGTTATCGAGCAGCGTCGCCTGCCGCACTTTCATGCAGATCGCGTCGGCTTCGATCAGCGCTGGGCGAGAGGAGGTCACGACGCGATCAGCTTTCGTTGTCGCAGCAGGATGAACAGGAAGAACGGCGCTCCAATCGCCGCGGTGAGAATGCCGATCGGCACCTCGGCAGGCGCGGCCAGCACGCGCGCGATGGTGTCGGCGAGAATGAGGAGGATGGCGCCGAGGCAGACCGAGGCGGGCAACAGCATCCTGTGGCCGGGCCCGATCACGATGCGCAGGAGATGCGGCACGACGATGCCGACGAAGCCGACCACGCCGCAGATCGAGACGGCCACGCCGGTCATCGCGGAAATCAGCACGATCGAGATTTTCTTCAGCCGTTCGACATCGATGCCGGTGTGAAAGGCTTCCGCCTCGCCAAGCACCAGCACATCGAGGCCGCGCGCGATCAGCGGGATCGCCAGCAGCGCAAGCAGTGCGACGGGCGCGACCATCCCGGCTTTCGGCCAGGTCGCGCCGCTGAGCGAGCCGAGCAGCCAGAAGGTGATGTCGCGCAACTGACGGTCATCGGCGACGAACACCAGAAGCCCGATGCCCGCATTGGCGATAGCCGCGATGGCGAGGCCCGCGAGCAGAAAGATCGCGACGGAGGTGCGGCCTTCGCGGCTGGCGATCTTGTAGAGGATCGTGGTGGTGATCAGCGATCCCGCGAACGCTGCGACAGGCAGCAATTCGAATTGCAGGAAGCGGAAGCTCGCGCCCCATGCGCTGTCGGAGATCACGATGGCGGATGCGGCTGCGAACGCGCCGCCGCTCGACACGCCGACCAGCGCCGGATCGGCGAGGGGATTGCGGAACAGGCCCTGCATGATGGCGCCCGACAGCGCCAGAAGACCGCCGATCATACCTGCGACGGCGATGCGCGGAATCCGGATCGACCACAGCACGAGTTCATCGCGCGCGAGCATGGCGGGATCGGCATGACCGATGTTGAGCCCCAGCGCGGCGGCAAGACGGGGCAGCGGAATGCCGGCCGCGCCGACCGTGGTTGCCAGCAGCGCGACCGCGAAGACCCCGGCGATCAGAACGGCATAAACAAGAATGGCCGAAGGCCGCATGGAGACACTTGGGGCGAGAGGGCGTGGCGTCGCTGACGCGGCGTCAGCCGTCGTCATTTACGGCAGTCGATGGAGAGCGCCGCCGGCTTCCACGTCGCAGCCTTATCATTGAGATCGGGATAAAGCGACAACGCGAGATCGCGGGCCGCGGCCGCGGTGCGCGGACCGAAGCCCAGCAGGTAAAGCCCGTCCATCGCGACAAACGATTTTCTGGCAGCCGCCGGCGTCAGCGCAAACGACGGATTGGCAAACACGGTCTGCGCGTCGAGTTGCTCGCGGCCGCGCTGCATCGTGAGAATAACATCAGGCCTGGCCGCGACGATGGCTTCGTCATTGACCGGCTTATAGCCCTCGAACCCGTCAACCGCGTTGACGCCGCCGGCGAGCTTGATGATCTCGTTCGCCGCGGTCTTGTGTCCTGCGACCATCGCACGGCCGTTCAGGAATGACATCACGAACATCACGCGCGCGGGCTTCTTGACGCTCTCGCGGAGCTTCTTCAACTCGGTGAGATCGCTGCTGACCGCCGCGGTGAGGCACGCGCCCCGGTCATCGGCGTCCATCGCATGCGCGACCATTTTGATCTTATCGATCAGGCCTTGCTCGGTGTAGGTCTCGGGAAACGACACGAACGGGATTTTGGCGGAGTCCAGAACGTCGAGCGTTTCTTTCGGGCCGGAGCCCTCGATCGCCAGGATCAATTGCGGATTGAGGCCAAGCACACCCTCCGCGCTCAGCTGCCGCATGTAGCCGACGTTCGGCTTTTCGCCGAGCGCCTTCGGCGGATAAAGGCTCGTGGTGTCGACGCCGACGATCCGGTCCCCAAGACCGAGCGCATACAGAATTTCCGTGATCGCCCCGCCGATCGAAACGATGCGCGAGGTCTCGCCGATGGTGATGTCGCGGCCGCGCGCGTCGTGAATCACGATACCCTCAGCGCGCGCCGCGGCGTGCTGACCAGCGGAGCAAAGGCCAGCGGCGGCGAGGGCAACCGTGGCAGCAAGCGTTGCGCCAATCCTTCGGGAAACGGGCATTCTGCAGTTCATTTGGTCAGGATCAGCTTGTTTTGCGAGGTCAACCGCAAGCGATAGGTTTCCTCGCCATGAGAGATGGTGATCTCGCGCGAGGAAACGAAGAGGTCACGGCTCTGGATACGGTTATCCGTCAAAGGGATCGAACGCTCAATTAGAGTCGTTCTAGATTGATCGCCGGCGTCCTTGCCTAACATGCCGTCCGAGGTTTTGGGCGAGCCGCCATTCATCCGCTTTGCGAGTCCTGTTTCGGAAAGTCTTGGTTGTTCTTAAGTTTGTCAGCGGGGGAATTCCAACACTCCAGTCTACAATAGGTTTAAACTGCCCCTTCGCTGGTTGACCCCAGGGGG
>JAGVII010000513.1 GCA_020056155.1 Afipia sp. | reverse complement strand
TCACGGGCAAGGGCCGTACAGTGGGGCCGGAGTCCGAGCGCGGCGTGCTGCGCCGTCAGGTCCCGCAATGGCTCGGGCTGCCGGAATTCCGCAGTCTCGTGATCGGCTTCGAGGAAGCGCATATCGGCCACGGCGGCGAGGGCGCGTTGTATGTGCGGGTCAGGAAGAACAGATGAGCAGCGGACTCGATTCCTAGCTTGAGTCAACCCATAGATGGGGATAACTCAAAAAATACTACATATTGACGACATTGGATTCCGGCGTACTTTCTTTGGGACACCTGAAACGGAAGAAGCCGTTAGGTGGCAACCTAACGGCTTCGGAAGTTTCCGGCCTGCAATCCGTTGCTGGGCGCAGGACAGGCTAAGTAGCAAGCGAATCGAATCATGGTTCGAGCCGAGGGTCAAGCCCAGCTCCTTAACTTAGGAGACTGAAATGACCGTTCTGCAAACCAAAGCAAAAACTGCTCAGGTTAAGTGCGTAAACAAACGGGATCGCCCGAACCCGTACGAACGTATCACTCACATTGGCGGAAACGTCACCGGCCAATGGAAACTCACTCAAGAAGACGCAATCCAGAAGATCGAAAGCGGTGAGTGGCGCTTCTTCACAACGTTGCCAGGTGCGGCCCAGCCAGTCTGGGTGGAAGTTGGTGTGAGCCGTTTCGGCAACAAGTATCTTCGTACAGAGGGCGACGATGATACGCGCAACAACCTGCTCAGCTTGCCTGAATGCCCATAGGGCAGATGGACTTAAAAAATCGAAGAAAGCCCGGCGTAAACGCCGGGCTTTCTTTTACCTATACTCACAAAATAAACCGGCTCAGATCCGTGTTCTTCGCCAGATCGCCGATATGCTTCTGCACGTAAGCTGCATCGATGGTGACGGTCTGGCCGCCCATGTCGGGCGCGTGGAACGATGTCTCGTCCAGCACCCGCTCCATCACCGTCTGCAAACGGCGCGCGCCGATGTTCTCGATGGTGGAGTTCACCGCCACCGCGACATCGGCCAGCGCGTCGATGCCGTCGTCGGTGATGTTGAGGGTGACGCCCTCGGTCTGCATCAGCGCGACATACTGCTTGAGCAGCGAGGCCTCCGGCTCGGTGAGGATGCGGCGCATATCGTCGCGGGTCAGCGCCTGCAACTCGACACGGATCGGCAGGCGGCCCTGCAATTCGGGCAGCAGGTCGGAGGGCTTGGCGATATGAAACGCGCCCGACGCAATGAAGAGAATATGGTCGGTCTTCACCGCGCCGTGCTTGGTGGACACCGTGGTGCCCTCGATCAGCGGCAGCAGGTCGCGCTGCACGCCCTCGCGCGACACGTCGCCGGCCCGCGCGCCGTCGCGCACGCAGATCTTGTCGATTTCGTCGAGGAAGACGATGCCGTTGTTCTCCACCGCCTGCACCGCTTCCTGCGTCAGCTGATCGCTGTCGAGCAGCTTGTCGCTTTCCTCGTTGACGAGGATTTCGTGGGAATCGGCCACGCTCAGACGGCGGGTCTTGGTGCGGCCGCCCATCTTGCCGAAAATATCGCCGATCGAAATCGCGCCGACCTGCGCGCCGGGCATGCCGGGAATCTCGAACATCGGCGAGCCGCCGGACGATTGGGTCTCGATCTCGATTTCCTTGTCGTTCAGTTCGCCCGCCCGCAGCTTTTTGCGGAACGAATCGCGGGTTGTTGAGCTGGCATTGGCGCCAACCAGCGCGTCGAGTACCCGCTCCTCGGCGGCCTGTTGCGCGCGCGCCTGCACATCCTTCCGCTTGCGCTCGCGGGTTTGCAGGATCGCGACCTCGACGAGGTCGCGCACGATCTGCTCGACGTCGCGGCCGACATAACCCACCTCGGTGAATTTGGTGGCTTCGACCTTGATGAACGGCGCGCCGGCCAGCCGCGCCAGCCGCCGCGCGATCTCGGTCTTGCCGACGCCGGTGGGCCCGATCATCAGGATGTTCTTCGGCAGCACCTCTTCGCGCAGCGAGCCGGTCAGTTGCTGCCGCCGCCAGCGGTTGCGCAGCGCGATGGAGACCGCGCGCTTGGCGTCGCCCTGTCCGACGATGAAGCGGTCGAGTTCGGATACGATTTCGCGGGGGGAGAAGTCTGTCATGGATTGCGTACCATCAAGAGAGCTGGTCCTTCGAGCGTATCGACCACGCGTTCCTTGCAGAAGCCGGCCTTTTCGTAAGCCCTGATCGCGCGAGCATTGTCAGGGTCGGGATCGGTAATGACGCGAGGGGCGCCGTTTGCGAATAACTGATCGGCGAAGGCGCGAATGAACCCCGAGCCGTGGCCATGACCAATCATGTCGGGGTCGCCGATGAACTGGTCAATGGCTCTTGTGCCGTCGGGATGCTCACGGAACGCATCGTCCGGCCAGGCTTTGAGATCGAAGCTCTGGATGTAACCGAATGATTGTCCACCCGCGGTTACGATGAACTGGTCCATCGCAGTCTCACTGAGATCGCCGCTGACGATAGCAAACTGCTCGTCTGGATCGCCCCACCACTCAACGACCTCTGGAGTTGCGAGCCACAGCCGGATCATCGGCAGGTCGTCAGCCGTCATCGGAACGAACTGATAGCCATCAGCGGGCATCAAGCACTCGTCAGCGCTTCGATGGTGACGTTGCGGTTGGTGTAAACGCAGATGTCGGCGGCGATATCGAGCGAGCGGCGCACGATCGCCTCGGCATCCTGATCCGAATCCGCCAGCGCGCGCGCCGCGGCCAGCGCGTAATTGCCGCCGGAGCCGATCGCCATCACGCCATGCTCCGGCTCCAGCACGTCGCCAGTGCCGGTCAGCACCAGCGAAACGTCCTTGTCGGCCACGATCATCATGGCTTCCAGGCGGCGCAGGTAACGGTCGGTGCGCCAGTCCTTGGCGAGTTCGACGGCCGCGCGGGTCAGCTGGCCGGGATACTGTTCGAGTTTGGCCTCGAGGCGTTCGAACAGGGTGAAAGCGTCGGCGGTGGCTCCGGCGAAACCGCCGATGACGTCGCCCTTGCCGAGTTTGCGGACCTTCTTGGCGTTGGACTTGATGACGGTCTGGCCGATGGAGACCTGCCCGTCGCCGCCGATGACCACCTTGCCGCCCTTGCGGACCGTGAGAATGGTGGTCCCGTGCCAGATCTCAGGCTGTGATGCTTGCATGAATACCTCGTTGAACCAGTGCTCCGATTCCAACGTTCGCGTCCCGTTTCAGCGGGCATTCCTGCGAATGTTGGAATCGATGGACCACTGGCAAATATAAACTCCTGGTGGAGTTATGGATTTGACATTCGCTCCGCAGACCCGCCGTTCGGGGATAGCGAATGTCAAATCCACTCCACCACGCTGATCTAGGCACTGGCGCCGGGGGTTGCAATCGGCCGATGGTGCGGCGAATTCCGGTCACCATATCTGAAAACTCAGGCAAAAATCGCGTCATCCCGCAGTAGCGAAGGCGTCATGTGCCTGTTAAAAGGACGCTCCTTTCCAAGAGTTCTGAGGCGTTCGGAGAGCACTTTTCATGCGCACGGCCACGATCAAGCGCAAGACCAAGGAAACCGACATCATGGTGTCGGTCAATCTGGACGGCACCGGCATATCCAATGTCGCGACCGGCATCGGATTCTTCGATCATATGCTGGATCTGCTGGCGCGGCATTCGCGCATCGACATCACCGTGCAGGCCGACGGCGATCTCCATATCGATTACCACCACACCACGGAAGATGTCGGCATTGCGCTCGGGCAGGCTGTGAAACAGGCGCTCGGCGACATGAAGGGCATCACCCGCTACGCCAGCATCCACATGCCGATGGACGAGACGCTGTCGCGC